>JAFADT010000798.1 GCA_023424585.1 Pseudomonadota bacterium | reverse complement strand
GACGTGGGCGCGGCGGTGGAGGAGGCCATGGGCCGGAGCGTGGAGGGGCTGGCGGACCTGCGCGCGCAGGCGGTGGACCTCACCGAGCGCATCCAGGGGCTGGCGTCGTATACGGAGCGGATCGTCGGCATCACCCGGACGGTGCAGGACCTGGCGGACCAGTCCAACGTGCTCGCCATCAACGCGGCCATCGAGGCGGCGCGGGCTGGGGAGGTGGGCCGGGGCTTCGCGGTGGTGGCGCGGGAGATGCGGGGCCTGGCGTCCCAGTCCGTCACGGCCACGCAACAGGTGCGCGCGGTGCTGGACGACGCCCGCTCCCGGATCCAGGGGGTGGTGGAGCTCACCCGCCAGGGCGGGGAACGCATGGGGCGGAACATCGAGATCATCCGCTCCTCCGGCGAGCAGATGGTCATGCTGTCCGGCCTCGTGAAGGGCAACGCGGACGCCGTCCGGCAGATCTCGGCGTCGGTGAGCCAGCAGTCGGCGGGCGTGTCGCAGATCTTCACCGCGGTGTCGGACCTGACCGCGCTGATGCAGGCCTCGGTGGCCCGCGTGGAGGCCACCCACGCCGCGGCGGACCGCCTCCAGCAGGTCACCGACCAGGTCCACGGCGTCATCGCCCTGTATCAGGACAAGACCTGAACGGTCACCGACACGCGGCCTGTCTTGGAGTACATGGACGCCATGAACTCCAGACTCCGTCGTTTTCTTTCGTTTTCCTCGGTTCCCCTCCTCCTGAGCTGCGGCGCGGCCGCGGTGTCGGACACGCCGGCTGACGCGCTGTCCGCGCAGGCGCAGGAGCTGGCCTCGGGCACGCCCGCGGGCAACGGGGTGGTGCTGTTCCTCAACGACTGGGCCACGACCTTCGCCGTGCTGGACACGGAGGTGCCGCTCAACTCGCAGGCCGCGCAGAGCATCATCACCTCCCGCAACGGGCCGGACGGCATCGCGCACACGGCGGACGACCGGCGCTTCGTCTCCATTGAGCAGGTGGACGCGCTGCCCCAGGTGGGGCCGGCGGCGCTGACGGCGCTGGAGACGTACGCCCGGGGCACGGGCCGGGTGGAGCTGCCGGTGGATGGCTGGGTGGGCACCTTCCACGGCGTGTCCTTCAACGTGGCGGAGGCCCGGCGCGCGCTGGCGGTGGTGAACACGCAGCCGCTGGCGGCGCTTCAGACGACGTACCACGTGCCCGCGGTGGCGGCGAACGCGATGGTGGCGGCGCGGCCCTTCTACGACATCCTGCGGCTGGGCCGGCTGCCGTCCGTGGACGCGACGGCGCTCCAGAACCTCAAGACGGCCACCCAGCAGGGCGAGGAGGGCGACCCGTGCACGGGCGCGGCGACCTGCGGGACGGGGCTGCACTGCGAGGGCATCCCGTATGACGGCTCCAGCCCCTACGGCCGCTGTGTGACGACGTCGAGCCTCCCGGGCGACGGCGCCTCGTGCTCGCGCTTCGTGCCCTGTGAGGACGGGCTGGCGTGCCACGGGCTGGACTCGGGCGCGACGGAGGGCTGGTGCCGGCCGGCGTGGATGTCGGGCGAGTTCACGGCGTTCGCGGACCTGACGCTCCAGGGGAACACGACGCCGCGGACGTCGACGCAGCCGGTGGTGGGCCTGGCGACGGTGCCGGAGGACATCACGGTGGAGCTGGACCTGGCGCACAACAACCCGTCCAGGCTGGTGTTGACGCTGGAGGATCCGGGCGGTGAGACGGCGCTCCTGTGGGACGGCCCCAACGAGGGCACGCCGCCCAAGCGCATCCCGGTGACGCGCGGCATCCCGCGCGACGGCTCCGTCAACGGCCTGTGGAAGCTGCACATCGTGAACCCGTCGGGCGTGGGCAACGGCAAGCTGCGCGAGTGGAAGCTGAAGCTCACCAGCCGCTGGGACTGACGCCCATCCTTCGAGTCCATCGAAGGATGCTTTGACGCCCGCGGGGCTTGTCCTCGCGGGCGTTCGGAGGGACACGGGGAGCCACGGAGGTCTCCCGATGACCGTGCCCTCGCAGCCTGTCGACAACTCACGCCTCGCGTACGCCCTGGCCCGGGTGGGGCTGGGGCTCAACATCGCGCTCCATGGCCTCTTCCGCCTGCCGCAGCTCACGGCGTTCGCGGCGGGCATGCGCGACTCCTTCGACAAGAGCCCGCTGCCGCCCTCGTGGGTGTACGCGGTGAGCCTGGTCATCCCGGTGGCGGAGGCGGTGATCGGGCTCCTGGTGCTGCTGGGCGTGGAGGTGAGGCGCGTGCTCGTCGCGGGGACGCTGCTGATGCTGCTGCTCATCGGTGGTGCGTGCTCCGCGCAGAACTGGAACGCGGCGAGCATCCAGATGACCTACCTGGCCTTCTACGTGGTGCTCATCGCCACCGCGCACCACGACCACCTCTCCGTGGATGCGTGGCGGCGAACCCGCCGCGCGGGGTAGGGGGTTTTATCGGGTAAAACAGGCTGTGCTATCACTGAGGGCACCTCCAACCGGGAGCCTCTCGTGAAAGCACGTCTGTTGAGGGTGTTCGCGTCATTGTCATTGGGATTGCTCGCCGCGTGCGGCAGCGTGGACGACGAGTCCGTGGCGCCGGCGCAGGCGGAGTCCGAGCTCGGGTCCGAATGTCCCTGTGGCGGCGTGGGCCCGTGGAACTGTCTGCCGTGTGCCTTCATCTGCGGTGACGGCATCTGTGACACCGCCAACGGCGAGTCCGTCGACACCTGCGTCGAGGACTGCACGCCGCTGCCCTTCTGTGGCGACGGCTGGTGCGACAACGGCGAGACGAACGCCACCTGCCCGTGGGACTGCGGCCCCTCCACCTGGTGCGGGGACGGCGTGTGCAACGGAAACGAGACGGTGGCGAGCTGCTTGTCGGACTGCGGAAGCCTGACGTGTGGCGACCACCTCTGCGAGGTCCATGAGATGGGCTGGTGCTCGGACTGCGGCCCCGTCTGCACCGGTCCGAACTGCCCGCAGGTGCCGCAGGATCCATAGCGGGCGGCGCCGCGCTGGCGGCGGGGCCCTCGGCGGGTGGGCCCCGTCACCTCGAAGGTGACGCCGCGGGTGCCTCGCCGCGAGCGGTGTCCTTCCAGTCGCGACCCCGAGGGCAGGGCGGCTGGCGGCGCGTGCCCGCGTGGTGGAGTGCAAAGTCGAACCTGAGCGCCTGGTACGCGCTCCAGCAGCCTCACTTCCGCGACACGCGCACCTACGAGCCAGTCGCCATGGGCACGCGCGCGCCACATGCCCAGCGCCGCGAGTTATATAAGAATTGACTAATATGAGTGCGGACTGTAGTGACTCCGGTGAACGGAGGAGGTCCGCACATGCTTCACCAGCTCATTGGCGCCCAGTTCCGCACCTGCGTCGAACGCGATCACGAGGGCAAGCCGGCCCACGTCGTCGTCGCGCAGCGCGTCTACCCCACGGACATCGAGGACTTGTGGGACGCGGTCACCAACGCCGAGCGCATCCCGCGCTGGTTCGCGCCCGTCGAGGGGCAGCTACAGAAGGGCGGTCGCTATCAGATCAAGGGGAACGCGGGGGGCACCATCACCCGGTGCGACAAGCCCTCGGCGTTCGACCTGACGTGGGAGATGAACGGTGGAATGAGCTGGGTGACCGTCCGGCTGGCGCCGGAGGGCCAGGGCACGCGGCTGACGCTCGAGCACATCGTGCACAGCGCGGACATCGAACAGTTCTGGAGCCAGTTCGGTCCTGGCGCCACGGGCGTGGGCTGGGACCTGGGCTTCCTGGGCCTGGGCCTGTACCTCGAAACAGGCAAGGACGTGGCCGCGGAGGCCGCCGCCTCCTGGAGCACCTCCGACGAGGCGAAGGCCTTCATGCGCGCGAGCGCGCAGGCCTGGGCCGACGCCCACGTGGCGGCCGGAGAGGCGCCGGACGTGGCCCGAGGGATGGCCGAGCGCACGGCCGCGTTCTATACAGGGGGCTGATGCACGCCTTCGATGTCCTCGGTGATCCGGTCCGCCGCCGCATCCTGGAGCTGCTCGCGGAAGGCGAGCACGCTTCGGGTGAGGTCGTGGAGGTCATCCAGCGCGAGTTCGGCATCACGCAGTCGGCCGTCTCGCAGCACCTGAAGGTCCTACGGGACAACGGCTTCGCCACGGTGCGGGTGGATGGCGCCCGGCGCCTCTACGCCGTGGACGCCGCCCCGCTGGCGGAGGTGGACGCCTGGCTGGACCGCTTCCGTGCGTTCTGGACGCCGAAGCTGGACGCCCTGGCTACAGAAGTCGCGCGGGGCAAGAAGAAGCGCGGCTAGCAGGCAGGCGCCCCCCGTTGCCCACAGCGTGTCGCTGGACGCGACGCGCCTCCCTCGGCAGCCTCCGGGGCCGGCTCCCTTCCCTGGAGCCCAAGGAGTTCTACGAATGAAGCTCAAGGCGCTCTGCATCGCCGTATCGCTGCTGGCCGTCCCGGGCGTGGCCGCCGCGCAAAGCCCCCTGGATTCCGTCAAGAAGGCCGCGGGCAATGCCAGCAAGTCCGCCGTCGAGAAGCGCGTCAACACGAAGCTGACGGAGGAGGCGAAGAAGAACCAGTGCAGCTTCAAGACGGGCACCGCCGAGCTGGCGCCTGGCTGCGACGCGAAGCTCAAGAAGCTGGCCAACGTCCTCATCGACGCGAAGAAGCAGCTCGTCGCGGCGGGGGTGAACAGCTACAAGTTCGAGGTCTCCGGCCACACGGACTCCACGGGTGACGCCGCGAAGAACAAGGCGCTCAGCGAGAAGCGCGCGGAGACCATCGTCAAGGAGCTGGTCTCGCGCGGCATCCCCCGCGGGGAGATCACCGCCGTGGGCTACGGCTCCGAGCGCCTCCTGGTGAAGCCAGACAACACCGAGGCGAAGAAGGCCCAGAACCGCCGCTACGAGCTCCAGGTCCGGCTGTAATCCCTTTCAAGAAGGCCGGAGGGCGGCGTCACGGGCGCCGCCCTTGCCCGTCCGCGTCGTTGGTCCAGACGGTCTGGCCGCAATGGCGCCCCTGGGCGTCCTTCCGCGGCAGGAAGCCGGCGCAGTCCACGGCCGCCTCCGCCGCTCAGGCCTTCACGGTCTCGATGATGCTCGTGCCACTCCGCGTGAGGATGAGGCGCTCCACCTTCCAGGCGGTCGCGGTGAGCAGCGAGTGGAACTCCTCGCGGGTGCGCTCGCGCCCGTTGGCGACCACCAGCATGTTGAGGTCCATCAGGTGCGTGGGGTCCGGGTTCCGGTTGTCTGGAATCACCAGCTCCACCACGAAGAGCCGGGCTCCCGCCGGGGCCGCCTCATGGACCCGGCGGAGGAGGGTGGTGGAGACGTCATCATCCCAGTCGTGGAGGATGTGTTTGAGCAGGTAGGCGTCGGCGGCGGGGATGCCGGGCTCGAAGAAGTTCCCGGCCACCACCTCCACCCGGTTGGCGAGGCCCCGGGACTCCAGGACGGGCTTCGCGCTCTCGGCGACCTGGGGCAACTCGAAGAGGATGCCCCGGCAGGAGGGATGGGCGCGCAGCACCTGCGCCAGCAGATCGCCGTGGCTGCCGCCAATGTCCGCCACGCGCGCGAACCGCGCGAAGTCGACGTGGTGCGCCACCTCGCTGGCCACCATCTCGGACCAGTCGCCCATGGACCTGGCGAAGTGCTCCGCCTCCTCGGGGTGGCGGGCGAAGTGCTCCCAGATGTCGCAGCCGAGCGCGGCCTGCATGGGAGAGGTCCCCGTGCGGATCGCGTCGGTGAGGCGCCCCCAGGGCAGCCAGTGTGACGGGCTGCTCTGGATGATGGCCAGCTCCCGCAACGAGCCGGGGGCGTTCGAGCACAGGCCCTCGCCCATCGGCGTCAGGGCGAAGGTCCGCTCGGCGAAGGCGATGAAGAGGCCGGCGGCGATGCCGCCGCGCATCAGCCGGAACAAGGCGTCCGGGTGGACGCCCAGCTCGGTCGCCAGCGAATCACTGTCGCGGGCGCCCCCCGCGAGCAGATCCGCGATTCCCAGGCGGGCCACGGTGCCAATGACCTGGGTGCGCCAGTAGCTCGTGATGCCCGCATGCAGTTGCTGCGTGGGAGACGGTTGTCCGCCAAGCGTGTCGTTCATGGCGCGAGTCTAATCGTGTTCCATTGAGCGAGGCTGCATTTCCTGGGGTGGGTTGACGTATGGATTTGACTGCGGGTCCGACTGGAGGCTGGCGTCTCCCGAGGCCGTGGCCGCCTGCGGGGGGACGCCGCGCGCGTCAGCGCCCCTGGAAGCGGGGTGGCCGGCGCTCGGCGAAGGCGGCGAAGGCCTCCGCGAAGTCATGCGACTGGAGGAAGGCCGAGTTCCACACCGCCACGTAGCGCAGCCCGTCCGCGATGGACTTGTCCGCGCAGTACTCCATCACCTGCTTGGCGCCTTGAACGACGAGCGGCGGGTTGTCCGCGATGCGCCGCGCCGTCGCGCGCGCTTCGGTGAGCAGGGCCTCGGGGGAGGGGAAGACCTCGTTGACCAGGCCCATGCGCAGCGCGCGCGCCGCGTCCACGTCGCTGCCGGTGTAGGCCAGCTCGCGCGTGTTCCCCTCGCCGATGATGCGCGGCAGCCGCTGGAGCGCGCCCAGGTCCGCGACGATGCCGACCTTCACCTCGCGCAGGGAGAACTTCGCGTCCTGGGAGCAGTACCGGAAGTCACACGCGGCGATGAGGTCCATGCCCCCGCCAATGCACCAGCCGTGCACCGCGGCGATGACGGGCTTCCTGCACCGGGCCAGCCCCTCCGTCGCCTGCTGCATGTCCCCAATCAGTTTCAAGAGCTGGCCGCGCTCCAGCGCGAGGTTGCTCTCGCCGGCGAGCAGCGGCCCGAGGGACTCCATCATCCCCATCAGGTCCAGGCCGTAGGTGAAGTTCGGGCCCTCGCCCCGAAGCAGCACCACGCGCACGGCGTCGTCGGCGTCCAGCGCGCGGAGCACCTCGGGCATCTCCCGCCAGAAGTCGGGACCCATGGCGTTGCCCTTTCCAGGGCCGGTGAGCACCACCTCGGCGACGCCGTCGCCCTTCTCGATGCGCAATGACTTGTATGTGCTGTCCATCCGTTCCCTCTTGATCGAAGTGAGCGGATGGCACTTGAGCAGATACCGCCCGGTGTCTCTACTGACCTGACGATCCCCATGGGCATGCGGACGCGTCAGGCGCAGGTGGCCCCATCAGGCATGGGCCTCCCGAGGCCGGGCAAGCGGGATGCATTCGCTGTGGGCCGTGTTGACCGGATTCACCGTGACATAGAGTGGCCGCGCGGATCCGTGAACCTCGCGCCACCGGATGCTGGGCGCGCTTGAAGGACTGAGCCATGAGCGACCCCGCCGAGACCGCGGGCCTGGAACGGAGTGCCTCCCCTCGCGCGTGGTGGATCGCGCGGGGCGTGACCGCGATGCTCGGGCTGGGCGTGGTCCTGCTGGTGCTGCGCGGGAGCCCGCTGCCGGAGCCGGTGTCCGCCTCCGCGCCCGCGGAGCGGTTCTCCTCCGAGCGCGCCCGGGAGCACCTGCGCTTCATCGGCGCGGAGTCCCACGCGCTGGGGACGCCCCGGCACGCGCAGGTGCGCGACTACCTGCAAGCGCGCCTGCGGGACCTGGGCGCCGAGGTCCAGCTCCAGCGGGAGGCCGTCTTCGCGCCCGCCCTGGGCGTGCCCCGCCCCGCCGGGAACGTGGAGAACGTCATCGGCCGGCTGCGCGCGAAGGACGGCGCGACGGGCACGACCGTGATGCTGGTGGCCCACTACGACTCCGTGCCCACGGGGCCGGGCGCGTCCGACAACGGGGCCGCCGTCGCGTCCATCCTGGAGGTGGCGCGGGCGCTCCAGCAGGGGCCGGCGCTCGCGGGCGACGTGCTGTTCCTGTTCACGGACGCGGAGGAGCAGCACCTGCTCGGCAGCACGGCCTTCGCGGCGTCCCACCCCTGGGCTCGCGAGTCCGGCGTCCTCCTCAACGTGGACGCGCGCGGCAACGCGGGGCCGCTCCTGATGTTCGAGGTCTCCCCGGGCGGCGGCTGGCTCGTGCGCAGGCTCGCCGAGGAGGCCCCGGACGTCAGCTCCGGTTCGGTCTTCACCGCCGCGTACCAGCGGATGAAGAACGTCACGGACTTCACGGCGCTCCGGCAGGGCGGCTGGCAGGGGCTGAACTTCGCCAACGTGGAGGGCACGCAGGCCTACCACACGAACAAGGAGTCCGTGGACGCCGTCTCCGACGGGCTGCTCCAGCAGCAGGGCGACACGCTGCTCGCGCTCACCCGGCGCATCTCCCGCGAGGCGTCCGTGCCGGAGGGCGAGGAGCTCATCGACTTCAGCGCGGGGCCGCTGCGCGTCCACTACCCCAGGGCCTGGGCCATCCCGCTGGCGAGCTTCTGGAGCGGTCTCTTCCTCTTCGCGCTCGTTCGCGCGCGCCACCGCAAGCTGCTGCGCCCGTGGGCCGTCCTGCGGGAGGCGTTGGTGCTGCTGTTCGTGGGCTTCCTGGCCAGCAGCTCGCCGCGGCTCGCGTGGCCGCTGCTGAAGTTGCTCCAGCCCGCATATCGCGCGCTCGGCCGCTCGGAGACGCAGGACAACGCGCGCTTCTTCCTCGCGGTGGTGTTGCTGGTGATGGCGGTGATGGGCGTGGGGCTGTACCTCCGCCGGCGCGCGCCCGTGCTGGAGCTGGCCGCGGGGGGCTGCGTGCCGTGGGCGGTGGTCTGCTTCGGCGTGAGCGCCGTGCTGCCGGGCGCGAGCGCGCTGTTCCTCTGGCCCCTGGCGGCCATGGTCCTGCTGTTCCTGTGGCTGGGAAGCCGGGGGACCCAGTCGCTCACGCCGTGGCACGTGCCGCTGTGGGGCCTGGCGGCGCTGCCGCTCCTGTTGTTGCTCCCGTGGTTGCTGGTCACCTTCCTCACGGTGCTGCCGCTGGAGCGGACCGCGCTGCCCACCGACCTGCTGATGCTCGGCATCTGCCTGCTCGCGCCCGGCTGGCTGTGGCTGGCGGGCCGAGGGCTGCCGTGGGCCTCGGGCGGGGCCGCGCTCGTGGCCCTGGGCCTGCTGGTGTCGCTCGCCGTGGGCCAGCGCTTCGACGCGCGCAATCCGCGCCCCACGGGCCTGCTGTACCTGGTGGACGCGGACGCGCAGCGCGCGCGCTGGGTGACCTCCGATGCCGTGCTCAACGACTGGACGCGCGCCTACCTGGGCAACGCCCCGACGCGTGGGCCCGTGGACGCGCTGCCGGAGGTGAAGGGGCTGTTCTGGAGCGCGCCCGCGCCCATGCCGGGGGACGACGTGCGGGGCCCCTCGGTGGATTCACGGGCGGAGGCCGGGGAGGGCGGACGCCGGAAGGTGGCGCTCCACATCGCCCCGTCCCATCCGGACGCGGCCTTCGTGGACGTGCAGGTGCTGCCCGGCGACGCGGTGGCGTCCGTGACGCTCGCGGGCCAGCGGGCCTCCGGTGACGTGCTGCGGGCCCGCGGCGACGCGGCCCAGGGCGTGCTGCTGCGCTACTGGGCGCCGTCCGCCAGCGGCTTCGACCTGGAGCTGGAGCTGACGTCCGGCGTCAGTCCCACCGTGAGGGTGGGGGAGCACACCTACGCGGTGCCCCCGTCGGTGCCGCAGGGGCTGCCCGCTCGCCCGGCGGACACCATGCCCGTGCCCTTCGGTGAGGGCCTGGCCGAGGGCACCCGGGTGACGCGGACGCTGCGGCTGGAGGCGGCGGCCACGCACGTCTCACCCGGCCCCACGCCCTGAGGCGCTGGCGTCGTCCGGCGGGCCCCACCCTGGCGACGCGCCTGCCGGAGTACGTCACCGCCCGCCGGAAGGGGTTCAGCCGCCCGTACTCCTCACCCTGGGTCTCCCCCGCGGGGTGATCCACGCCGTGCACCCGGTAGGGCACGCCCAGCTCCTCGAGGGTCCACAAGGGGCGCAGATCGCGCGTGAGACCCACGACCTTCGAATTGACGCGGCCAAAGCCATAGAGCGTGATCATCCCGGCATTGTCGATACCGTGCCCCGCATTGTCGAGGCGGACGGCGGAGCACGTCGCGCTCCATCGCCCGCCGCGTCATGAACCCTCCCCGGGCCACAAGCCCGCCGGAGGGCTCCACGTGGGAGGGGCCGGGCCCCTCACCCCACCGCGAGCCCCCGGGGCGCCGTGGACTCGAGCGCGGCGAGGAGGCGGAGCGCGGCGTCTCCGACCTCCTTCCGCCAGGCCATCCGCCAGGGCCGCCGCAGGGGCCCGGACGCGAGGCGCTTCACGACGAGGTCGCCCCTGCCCAGGTGCGGGGTGGTGATCCACTCGGAGAGCACCGCGATGCCCAGGCCCGCGCGCGCCACGTCGAGGATGGCCTCCGTGAGCGGCAGCCGCTCCAGGCGCAGCCGCGGGCGCTCGCGGCCGAAGACCTGCGACACGAACCAGTGCGACTCCGCCGCGGGCGTCTGCCCCGCCAGGAGGGTGTTCTCGCGGAGGTCGTCCAGGCTGAGGGCGCGACGCGCGGCCAGCGGGTGCGACGCGGCCACCACGAAGACGATCTCATCCGAGAAGAGCGGCCGCACCTCCAGCCCGGCGCGAGGCACGGACGCCGCCGTGAGGAGCGCCACGTCCAACGCTCCCTCCAGCAGCGCCGGGACCGGGTCCCGGGTGTGCTCCACCGCGAGGGACAGGTGGAGGCCCGGCAGGCTCTTGCGCAGCGTCACCAGCGCGGAGGGCAGCCAGTGGTACGCGGTGTAGCACTCGCACACGAGCCGGAGGTGGATGGCCGGCGCCACCGGCGCGCGCACGCGGTGCTCCAGGTCGCCCAGCGCCACGAGGAGGCGCGTGGCGCCCTCGACGAGCTCCTGTCCCGCTGGCGTGGGCACCAGCCCGCGAGGGCTCCGGTCGAAGAGCCGCGTCCCCAGCCGCTCCTCCGCCGCGAGCAGCGCGCGGCTCACCGCCGGCTGCGTGAGGTGCAGGGCCGCCGCGGCCCGGGCCGTGGTCCCGGCCGACGCCAGGGCCAACACCACGCGCAGGTCGCGCACGTCGAGGCGAGGGGAGGGCGGCGGAGCGATGTCATCCATGCATCGAGCCTATGTCAACGATGCGTTGGACGCATCCCGTCCGGAGGCGGAGAGTCGTCCCCGTCGTTCAGCGCAGGCCCACGTTCGACGTCCTGGAGGACATCCCATGCAGCTCTACTTCTCCCCCCTGGCGTGCTCCGCCGCGGCCCGCATCTGCCTCTACGAAGCGGGGACGGAGGCGACGTTCATCGAGGTCGATTCGAAGACGAAGCGGACGCACGCCGGAGACAACTACCTGGAGGTCCATCCGCTGGGGCTCGTCCCCGCGCTGCGCACCGACGACGGCGACGTGCTCACGGAGAATGCCGCCATCCTGCAATACCTGGCGGAGGCGCTGCCCCAGGCGGGCCTCGCGCCCACGGACCGCCGCGCGCGTGCGCGGCTTCAGCAGTGGCTGTCCTTCATCGGAGCGGAGCTGCACAAGGCGACGTTCTTCCCGCTGCTCGACGCGTCGGCGACCGAGGGGGCGAGGAGCTACGCCCTGGAGAAGGGCGCCGGGCGGCTCGCCTTCCTGGCGCGGCACCTCGCCGCCCGCGAGTTCCTGCTGGACCGCTTCAGCGTCGCGGACGCGTACCTGGTGACGGTGCTGGGCTGGTGCGTGGCGACGCCCATCGACCTGTCGAAGTGGCCCGCGCTCCTCGCGTACTTCTCGCGCCTGAAGGACCGGCCCAGCGTCGCGCGGGCCTTCCTGGAGGAGCGGAAGCTCTACGGCGCCCAGCTCGAGAGGCACAAGGCGCGCTCGTAGGGACGCGGGTCCCCGGACAGCCGAGCAGCCAGCGCCGCGGAAAGGCGTGCAATTTCGGGCAGCCCATCATGTTGGTGTCTGAGATGAGCAAGTCCCCGCGGTGCAACAAGGCTCGCCCGGTCGCTTCACCGCTGTGGGCCCTCCTGGTGCTCGGTCTGCTGACCGGGTGCCCGCTCATGGCCAGCTACCCCGACGCGGCCGGGCCCCGGTACAGCGGGGACTACCGGCCCGTCGTCCCCACCGGCGTGGAGGCTCCCGCCTCGATCACCGTGGTGACCTACAACCTCGCCTTCGCCGAGCACGTCACCGAGGCGATCGCGTCCCTGTCGAGCCCGCCGCTCGCGGGGGCGGACGTCATCGCGATGCAGGAGATGGACGCGCCCTCCGTGGAGCGGATCGCGAAGGAGCTGGGGCTCTCCTACGTCTACTACCCCGCCTCCGTGGCGAAGGATGGCGATGACTTCGGCAACGCGGTGCTGAGCCGGTGGCCCATCACCGCGGACCAGAAGATCAACCTCCCCCACGACGACCCATATCACCAGCAGCACCGCATCGGCGTCGCCGCGACGGTGGACATCCGGGGGACCCCCTTCCAGGTGGTCTCCGTGCACGGCGCGACGCCCATCGTCGGGTTGGGCGCGCGGCTGGATCAGGCGGAGACGGTCATCCACGCGGTGGAGGGCGCGGCGCCGGCGCAGGTCATCGCCGGTGACTTCAACACCTCCGACCCGGGCAGCCTCACGCAGACCGTGAAGCTGTTCGAGGACTGGGGCTTCCTGTGGGCCTCCGAAGGCGTGGGGGACACCGTGGACTCCATCATCGGCGGACTGACGCTCGACTCCGTGTTCACCAAGGGGCTCACGCCGGTGGAGCGCGGCGTGGACGAGCGTCCTTCCGGGAGCGACCACCAGCCGGTGTGGGTGCGCTTCGCATGGCCGTGATGACCTCGAGGAACGTCGCGAAGACGCTGGGGGCGGGCGCGCTGCTCCTCGTCGCTCCCGGCTGCATGAGCGGGGCGCGGAACCTGGGCGCGGCGACGACCCCCGTGGGGACCACCGAGGTCGGCGTCTCCGTCAACACCCTCGCCTTCGAGCGCGGCCGGGAGCGGGCGTATCTGCCCAACCCCGAGCTCACCTTTCGCAAGGGCGCCGGTGAGAACTGGGATTGGGGCGGCCGTCTCACCCTGCTGGGCCTGGAGCTGGGGACGCGGCATCGGCTCGTCGACCATTCGCCCTGGACCCTGTCGCTCGCCCCGAGCGCGGGGGTCTGGTACGTGCCCGTCACCAACAACTCCACGGAGCCCGTCAACTTCCGGCTCGGCGCGCAGGCGCTGGTCGACTACCGGCTCGGTCGCAGGTGGACCCTCACCGGGGGCGCGTCGCTGATGGGCGGCCTCGCGGGGCCGCTGACCGTCTTCCAGGGCCGGTTCAACGGCGCGAGCGTGCTCGTCTCTCCCGGAGGCTCGCTGGGCGTCGCGTACCGGCTGTCGCCATCCCTGGAGCTGCGCGCGGAGGGGGGCCTCGAGTTCCCGTTCGACGTGCGCGAGGGCCGTCCTACGCCCGGCGGGTATTCCCGG
>JAFADT010000749.1 GCA_023424585.1 Pseudomonadota bacterium | reverse complement strand
CTTCCACAGTGCGGTGAGGGCTTGATCGTGTTCACGACGAGTACCCTTGTTGCTCTTAATATAGACTACCAGATCACGATCGTTCATTTTTTCGAATGTGTTGTTGATACTTCCACCCCCTTACTGTTGATTACATGCCTAAGTATATACTACTTGACGAAAAGTATCAAGGGGTTTCAGGAAATTTTTTCCGTGAAATGTATCATTTTGATCTGTAGTAATCTCGCCCTTCGCTGAGTGCGAGAAGTATCACTCGTAAACTGTGCTTAAGCTAGAGGAGATTGATACTTCTCACCGGTGATTGTGGTATAAAATTGTCCGTGAAAAGTATCACTTCTAGTACTCACCTAGTGCTTCTTTTACTTCTTCTATGATCACAGAGTGAAGTCTATCAGAAGCTAGCAAGCCTACCCGGAAGGTTCCTTCATCTAGAATGTAGAGCATTTCGAGGTTTACACGTCTAAGTAATTCGTAACAGACTGGCTTAGCTATAAGGTAGCCAGCGATAGTTCCACTTGATGTGAAGCTTCCTATTGCGTTGCATTGATGATCTATGTCTACTTCTTTTAAGCCTGAGAGGTCTAGATATTCCTGTCTAGAACGAGCTAGGAAGTAATACTCGCTAAACTCGGAATTTATAAAGAAATTTTTTACATCTGCTTTCATCTATCTTTGTTGCTCCTATAGATTGCGACACAACCATTACTCTCACAAGTGAGGAACTCATCTGCTGTTGGATCGTAAGTAGCACACTCCGCATAAAGTTCCTCGCCTCCGAGGTTGAAGGCTACGCGATATACATCCTTCTCCGGTGACTTCTCTTCTGAGCGTGTAGTCATGCTCTACCTCTATATGGTTCTGGATAAGGCATCCACGCTACAATCTTGCCCCAGCCAAGTAGATCTGTTTCAAAGAGCATGTCCTTGTCTACGAACTCATCTATCTTCACAAACCTGGTGCGACCATCATCACAGGTGACAAAACACTTAGCACCTTCCTCAGGAAGTTCATCGGAGCAAGGAGTCCACAATTCATCCGTAGAGGATCCATCTCCTTTGTACGGTGTCGGATACTGAGCCCAAGCTATGACATCGTCGTAACGTTCCCAGCCATACTCGTAAAAGATTCCATTATCCTCAGGATCGTATGAATATTCGTCGTCTATCCAAGGCTCTGAGTCTCTTGGACCTTTAATAGTCAGTAAATAGAAATCTGCTTCTGTTGGCTTCTCCTCTGGATAAGGGTGCCATTCAAGCTTACTAGCTGTTGTCTTCATTAAGGTACCTGCTCCTCTACGCAAAATAAAAAAGTATCAAGTGCTGCCCTGTCGTAATTAATATAAGAGTTCTCTATATAAAATTATCAAAAAAAAAAAAAAGATCTTCTTTCCTCTTGTGAGGTTAGAAGATCCTCGGTAGCTAATGATTAAATCAGGCGATACCTAGAACAGCTTCGACGTCTTGGATACTTGCAGGGTAGAAGTCACTTTCGACTCCAACAATCTCACCAAAGCGAATACCCTCTGAAGTTTCTACAATGTTAAGACAGTCGAGGTTCGAATCTGCCAACTCCCAAAAGAAAGCTGGTTTAGCAACAGCGAGCCCTACGATGGTGCCAATTGTCGTGGCGTCGTCGTCAGGATCGACAAAGACGCCGACTTCATCTCCGATACGATATTCGCCTTCGTCGAGCTTATAGCCAGTCAGTCTTTCATACATATCGTTTGTAAGCGCTAGAAGATAATATTTATTGAAACCTTCTTCTACAAAAGTGCGTTTTACATCTCTGCCTTCTCTAACTCTCCTAAGAGAGCTTGAACGTTTCAGTTGTTTTGTCATTATTGTAGCCCCTCGTATTGGAAATCACAATAGAGATCTCCGTGTAGTATATCGTTTTTAGTTACTCTCGCTCTCTTCAATCCTAGTATAAGCATCCACATGAAAAGTATCACAAAGTCTTCCTCATACTCTCTATTTCTACGAAGTCTAGTTTTGTTTATCATAAAAATAAATTAAAAATAATGATAAATAATGATTCGAGATATTTCTCTTGGCGAGCAACTTCTTCACCAGTCACTGAACCTATTTCTGTTATATTAAGCTTACCTCTACACGAAAAAAGAATGTTTTTGAGAAAAGTATCAAGTCTAGCTTATAATAAAAGTAACACAGTAAAGGCAGGTGTTTAAGATTGAATATTTACATCGATTCAAAAACCTTATATAGATACAAAATGAGAAATAAGCTCTATCAGTATCTCTACGGCAACCTCAGTACATCCTATTTTAAAGCTACAAGCGACTGTCTCTCTATCTACCTCAAAGGAAGTACTGGTTTGTTTAGAGTGGATCTTCCATGTAAGGCTGATACAGACGAGATCAAATACTTCTCTGTTGATTTTGGTAAATGGTCAAACGCTCTTGTTAAGTTCGAAGGATGTGATGGTATTGCTCTCTCGATCAATAGAAACCTCGTAAAGATCTTCGTTGATGGATCCTCCGACTTTATCACACTCAGTACCTCCTCCTATGGTGATGATAACTTAGAAGTAACATCTCTTGATACTCTTCTTGAGAAGAGAAAAGAAGAAATTTTAAAGGATGATCTTAGTATTGAGATTACCGAAGAGATCGCTGATGACTTAGCTCTTGCTAATAGCCTCTTTATACCACAGCAGGATGTCAACTCTATAGGTCTCGGTAGAGATGGTCTTATTTATGCGGTAAGGTCTGTCATTCTTAAAGCTCGCTTTACAACAGATATTGATGAGAAATTCTTTAAGAATCTTGATCCTTCCGAGGACTATGTTTACCTTCATAGATACTTGATAGGTCTGATTCACTACATCTACGCATCTAATCCTTTTTTTAACTTCTCAGCTGATTACTCTACGATGTACTGGGAAGACGATGTATCAGCTGTTTACATTACTCAGCCTCCACGTGAATTAGCTATACCATCTGATGATGAACTAGGATCGTTTGTACCTGCTCTTGGCACCGGTGGAGCATTCTCTGTTGATGCTGAATTCCTAAAGAACTCTTTAGGCTTCTTCGATGGATTCTACGTAGGTTCAGTGTGGAAACCTATCAGATTTGAATCAGTAGCTAATAAAGAGGTAGTTGTAAGATATAAACACCCTACAGCAGATATTACTAAGTCCCTACCAGCCATGTCTGATACAGATGGTGAATTCGTTCTCGATTCCGATACAGTAAGGAAGATCCTTATGAAGGTGAGAGATAAGAGGCTGGATAAGACAACACCTCTTGAAGCTGTATTTACCTTCGATGATGACTCTCCTGGCGTACTCTGTGAGATAGGCGACTATTATAGTATCGTGTTCTGTAAGTTGAACGACGATGAGGATAGTTAATGGGAAGAGTTGCTAGAACAAAGGCGGTGATATATTCGCCGCCTACAGAGACAGAATTAAAGCTACAGGATCTTCAGAAGAAGTTTCTTGATCCTAACGGTTGCTCTAAGGCAGATAAAGATGAGTTCTTTCTTGCTATGAGAATGTATGCTAGATCTATTACACTTCAGATGATCAAGTCTAAAGGACTTGTACTACCTCCTGAGAGAGTAGATGAAGTATGTACAGATGCTACGCTAGCTATCTTTAAACAGTACCATAAGGTAGGTTGGAGGATAGAAGCATCCTTTGCTGGAGCTCTTAGATGGAAAGTAATTGAGTCTTTATATAAGCCTAAGAATGAAGAGTCTCATTATAGCTTAAATACTACATTCTCTGAGGATGCAGACAGCAAAGAAATATTGGACCTAGTATCATCATCAAGTCTACCTTGGTCTGATGAAACCTATTGTGATGATCCAGAAGAGACAACCTTTAATACTTATAATGCTGCTACGGAAGAAATAAATAGATTGCTTGATGAAGCCTACGAGATCTTAGATTATAGATTGTACGTAAGGTTTCTTCCATGGTTGCTTTTAAATCTTAGAAAAACAAGAGCAAGGAACGTAATGCAAACTTTCACTACTTGTTTTCTAACTACAAGAGAAGAATCTGCTTTTGAGCTTCTTCTCCTTGAATTAAGGAATCGACTAAGCATCATTGCTTAGTAGTTTTAACCTCTTAAACCTGCTCTAGAAATCTGGGTACCGATCCGATAT
>JAFADT010000711.1 GCA_023424585.1 Pseudomonadota bacterium | reverse complement strand
GCCTGCTCCAGGGGCGGCGCGTCCAGCATGGCGGTGGTGGCCGGCAGCCCGAGCGCCGCGCGAGCCCCGAGCACCGACTCCGCGAGGCGCGGGTCCTCGGGCGCGAGCATCCGGGCCCGCCTCAGCGCGGGCAGGGCTTCGGCTGGACGGTTCGTGCGCTCGCACAGGCGGATGACGGCGCGCCACGCATCCAGCGCACCGGGGGCGGCTTCAATTGCCTCGAACGCATGCACGAGCGCGTCGTCCGGATGCTCCTCCTCAAGGAGCGAGATGAACTCCGCGCGCAGGGACGCATCGCGCGGAGTGTCGCGCACGGACGCCTCCAGCAACTTCAACGCGTCCGCGCGCTTTCCGTCGCGCGCCAGCGCCCCGCACAGCAGACGGCGTGCAGGCCCGCCTCCGCCCAGGCCCAGCGCCTTGCGCGCGTGCTCCGCGGCGCCGCGAAAGTCGCGCTCCTGGAAGAGCGCTTCCGCCAATGCCAGTCGCGCCGACGGTTCGGCCGGGCGCAGCACCACCGCGCGCTTGAGCTCTGTCAGGAGCATGCGTGCTCCAGGAGGAGTGCTTCGGCCAAGACCAACCGCGTCGAGAGTTTGTCCTTGCGCGGCATGACCGAGCGCTCAAGTCCCGTCAGGAGCATGGGTGCTCCAAGCAGTGCGCGCCAGCCAATGCCAACCGCACCGAAGGTTTGGCCGGGCGCAGCGCCACCGCGCGCTCGAGTTCCGTCAGGAGCATGGATGCTCCAAGCAGTGCGCTCCGGCCCAGGCCAACCGCACCGAGAACTTGTCCTTGCACTGCATGACCGCGCCTGAGTTCCATCGGGAACATGCGCTCCAGGAGGAACGCTTCGGCCAATACCAACCACGCCGAGAATTCGGTCGAGCGCGGCATGCGCGCGTTGGAGCACTACCAAGAGCATGCGCGCACCTCGCGCACGACCACCGGCCCGACCAGACCGAGAAGGCGCCACATCACCAGGCACTGACATTCAGTCCGCCGCACGCGCTCGCTCAGCCCAGGTCGAACAGCAGGTCGGTCAGCTCGGCGTCCAGGCGGGACGCGGCGACGCCGTCACCCTTCGCACGGGCTTCGCGCAAGGCATTGCACAGCGACTCCAGCCGGGGCCGCACGCTCGCCGGCGCGGTCGCGATCCGTTCAGTCGCCGCGTTCAACAGCGCATCCGCGTCGGCCTCCGGAGGCGCCTGTGCGGCCACCGGCGCGGGGGCGGACACCGGTGCTCCGGGTGCGGGGGCCGCGCCCCAATCGCGCGCCAGCCGCTCCTTCGCCTCCTGCCGCTGCTCCGGCCCCAGGCGCTGCGAGCGCTTGTCCACCACCAGCGTCGCCTCCTTGCCCGTGGAGACGACTCGCGTCGTGACGTCGAGGATGCCGTTGATGTCGTAGGTGAACGTGACGGCGACCTTCTCCGCGCCCGCGCGCCCGGGCGGCACGCCCTCCACCGTGTACGCGTCCAGGAACAGGTTGTCCTTCACCAGCCGCGCCTCGCCCTGGAACACGCGGATCTCCACCGCGCGCTGCCCCTCCGCGGTGGTGGCGAAGGTCTCCGTGCGAGACACCGGCACCGTCGTGTTGCGCGGGATGAGCGGCGAGAAGACCCCGCCCACCCGCTCGCGCCCCACCGTCGCCTGCACCTCCACGCCCAGCGTGAACGGACACACGTCGGTGATCATGATGCCGTGCGCGGCGCTCATCGCGCCCGTCTTCAGCCCCGCCTGAAGCGCGGCCCCCAGCGCCACCGCCTCGTCGGGGTGGACGCCATCGCGCGGCTCGCGCCCGAAGTACTCGGCGAGCAGCCGGCGCACCAGCGGCACGCGCGAGCTGCCCCCTACCAGCACCACCTCCGCGATGGACTTCTTGGACAGCTTCGCGTCCTTCAGCGCGCTCTCCATCGGCTCGAGCGTGGAGCGCACCAGGTCGGTGATCAGCGCCTCGAACCTCGCGCGCGTCACCTCCACCTCCAGCGACGCGGGCGTGCCGCCCCTGCCCGGCGCGAGGAACGGCACGATGACGGGCGTGGACTCCACGGACGTGAGCGCGATCTTCGCGGCCTCCGCCGCGGCCTTGAGCCGCACATGCGCCGCCAGGTTCCCTGCCAGCGACACGCCGTGGGCGCGCTCGAACTCCACGCCCAGCCACGCGGCCAGCGCCTGATCGAAGTCGCTGCCTCCCAGTTGGTTGTTGCCCGCGGAGGCCTTCACGTCCAGCACGCCCTGGAACATCTCCAGCACCGACACGTCGAACGTGCCGCCGCCCAGGTCGTAGACCAGCACGTACTGCTCGGCGTCCAGGTGGTTCACGCCGTACGCGAGCGCCGCGGCGGTGGGCTCGTTGAGCAGCCGCTCCACCTTGAGCCCCGCGAGCTCGCCCGCGTCCTTGGTCGCCTGGCGCTGGGCATCGCTGAAGTAGGCGGGCACCGTGACCACCGCCTCCGTCACCGCGCCGCCCAGCGCCCGCTCCGCGTCCTCACGCAGCGCGCGCAGGATGAGCGCGGAGATCTCCGTGGGGCTGTAGCGCCGGTCCCCGAGCGTCACCGGCAGATCGCGGCCCATGCGCCGCTTCACCTCCGCGATGGTGCGCTCCGGATGCACGAGCAGCTGCGCCCGCGCGGACTCGCCCACGTGCAGCCGCCCCTCCGCGTCCAGCCCCACCACGGAAGGCGTGAGGTGTTTCCCCAACCGGTTGGTCAGGAGGTTGGGACGGCCCGCGCTGTCGAGCGCGGCCACCAACGAGTGCGTGGTGCCCAGATCGATGCCAACGACGTGACTCATGCGAGGTGAACCCAGGGCCTTTCGGCGAAGGACCGCGAGCGGCGGACTAGGACTCCGGCGGAGTCCACGGCTGAGCAGGCGCGGCGACGGCGGGAGTGGGAGCGGCGTACATGCGGCTCAGCTGCTCCAGCCCCTCCGCGCTGATCCCGGCCTGCTGGGCGATCTCCAGCGCGCGCTCCGGCGACGCGTGGGTCACCCACCTCCACTTGTACGAAGCGATGAGCCCTCCGATGCAGGCCAGGCCCAAGAGGCCGACGGGGATGGCGCTCCCCTCGTGATTCGAGAAGGAGAAGAAGCCGAAGAGCAGCGAGAATGCCCCCACGACAATGAAAAGGAGGCGCGCCCACGCCGTGAGCACGGACTTGCCGCTCATGGAGATGGCCTGTCCGCGCCAGCCGTTGCCCTCCTCGGCCACGACGAGCCAGCCCTCCAGCGGGATGAGCGGCACGAAGTTGATGTGACCGAACTTCGTCGCCACGTAACCGAGGCCCGGAATCGCATCACACTTGCCGAAGAGCCTCGAACCAAAGATGACCATGTGCTTCCCCCTCTAGACCTTCGCGCGGTGCCGCGAGGCACCCGGTCGCGCGAGCGCGAATCCTGCGGCACCGGGGCGAACGCGCGCAATCCCCCGCCCCGGGTAGGACAGTGGCTCACGACTCCGTGAGCCACCGCCATCCATGCAATACGGACAAGACAGGCAGGACTGGCGCTCAAAACGCCCCGAGTGCACCTCTCCTCCGACGCCGCGTCACTCAGGGCCGGTACACGCAGCGGAACCCCACCCCGGTCAGACCGTTCTTCGGGTACGCGAGGCCGCGGTGGGCGGACCGGAACAGCGAGGGCACGTGATTGAGCCAGGAGCCTCCCTTGTGGACGGGCTTCGCCGGCTCACCGGAGGGCCCGACAGGCGCAGCCTCGCCCAGTTGCTCCTGGTAGCCGGTGGCGGTCCATTGCCACACGTTCCCGGCCATGTCGCAGAGCCCCCAGCCGTTGCAGCGCGGCCCGGTGTGGACGACCGGGGCGGTGCCGCCGAGGCAGCCGCGCGACGCGCAGGACACCGAGCCGACCACGTGCTCCACCTCGAACGACTCGCCCCACCAGAAGGCGGAGACCGTCGAGGAGCGCACGGCGTACTCCCACTCCGCCTCCGTCGGCAGCGCGCCCCCGGCAAGCTCGCAGTAGGCCCGCGCGGCGCGCCAGTCCACGCAGTTCACGGGATGCGCCGCGCGCTCGGAGTCCAGGTTGCAGCGGCCGAGCCACCCCTCCGGGGTCTCCGCATCCGTCCACCAGCGCGCCTGCGGGTCCTTCGCGCGCACCTGCTCACGTCGCGCGGCGAAGGCCCGCACCGTCACGGGCGTCACGTCCATCCGGAAGCGCTCGAACGCGACCTCCGTCCGGGGCCCCTCGTCCACGTCCCGCCCCGGCTCACCCGCCGGTGAGCCCATCTCGAAGCGCCCGGCCGGCAGCCACACCGATTCCGGCGAGGGAGAGGGCTCCACGCTGGCGACGCGTGGAGCCGTGATCTCTTTCGCGGTGCCACAACCCGCCATGAACACAAGGAGCGCAGCGCCCGAAGAGACCAGGAACGAAGTCGAAGGTGTCATCGAGGGGCATGTTCGAACTTCGCGGCCTGGTACTCCAGCAGGACATCACAGCCCCCCAGCTCCGGCTGGTGCGTGGCGAGGACTCGCGCCCTCAGGATGACAGGCTGGAAGTACGTGTTCCAGACGTGCCGGGCGCATTCCCGGTACTGACGCGCATCAGGCGATCCAGGTCCACGCTCATCGACCCATGTCCTCCAGCAACGACACGATGAAGGCGTCACACGCGTCCTTCATCGGCGGCCCGAAATCCAGCTTGATGCGGCGACGCTCCGCGAGGACCGTCACCCCCATCCTCGGGTTGCGTGTCTCCTTCGCGTAGGTCTCCCGGTAGAGGCCCGTCCCGCGCTTCTGCCAGTTCGGCAGGTCGTTGAAGTTCACGCCCCGCTGGAAGAGCAGCGCGTTCTTCTCCGCCACCGACAGGCGCGCGAGCATGGCCGTGGCATCCGCCACGCCCCTCCCTTCACGGCGCAGCCTCCAGTAGCAGTGCGCGTTCAGCGCGTTGCGGTGCGCGTCCTCGCTGCGCCAGCGGGAGTAGTCGCGCACGAGCCCGGCGTTCGCGGCTCGCAGCTGCGGCTGTCGAACGGGCCCAGGTCCCCGAACACGCCGGGCAGCACGCACAGGTCGTGCGCGGTCTCGAACACGCGCATCTTCGCGTCCAGCTCATCGAACTTCACGTTGCCCCTCCTCCACGATGAAACCGTCCGGCCCCAGCCGGGCGAAGAACAGCGCGTCGAAGCCCTCCTCGGGCTTCCGGGACCTGCAACCGCTTGTAGGTGCCGAGCACGCCCACCAGCGGCCCCCCCTGCTCCGCCGGCCGCAGGTCGTTGCGCACGAGCGCGTCCGCCACCTTCGACTGGAAGTAGAGCCCCACCCCGCGGAAGCCGAACGGCTTCGCGGCGGCGATGTAGCGGGAGCGCTCCGCCGCTCGCGGGGACTTCGGGCCGCTCAGGCGCGGCAGCACCCGACAAGCCCCCAGACGTTCACCCGGTGAGGCCGGCGGCGACGGCTGCGCGACAGCGGCCCTTCCAGAAGGTGGACCCGCGTGGGCGGGCTGTTGTATCCCCGGAGTGCCGGAGCGGCCCGGGTGAACGCCGGCCATCGCAGGCATGGATGGCGGGAGGAAAGTCCGGGCTCCACAGGGCAGGGTGCTGGCTAACGGCCAGTCGAGGCGACTCGCAGGAAAGTGCCACAGAAAACAGACCGCCCGTTCCCGAGAGGGGGCGGGTAAGGGTGAAACGGTGCGGTAAGAGCGCACCGCGTCCGGGGTGACCCGGACGGCACGGTAAACCCCACCTGGAGCAAGAGCCAATAGGAGCGCGTCCCCGAAAGGGGACAGGGATGGCCCGTCCCATGCGCTCGGGTTGCTCGCTGACGAGGCCCCTGGGCAACCAGGGCCCTAGATGAATGTTCGCCGCCCATCCCGAAAGGGGTGGGAACAAAACCCGGCTTACAGGGCCGCTCCGGTTTTTTCCCTGTAGTTTCAAGCCCTTGCGCCCCTGGTTACTGGAACACTGGCCAATCCCTGGCCAATTCCCGGCAGGGCTTCGAGGGTGCCCAGCCCCGTCCCCAGCGCCAGGGGGATGGTCCCCAGGTCGCGCGGGGTGAAGAGCTCAGGCTTGAGGTGGGCGTAGCGCTCGGTCATCACCACGCTGTAGTGGCCCAGGATCTCCTTGAGCTTTTCGATGGAGCCGCCCGCCATTACCCACTGGCTGGCGAACGTGTGGCGGGTGGCCTCGTACCAACCGAGCCCCGGGCGATCCAGGCCGAGCCGCTTCAGGGTCGCCTGGAGGCGGCGCCCCGAGGTGCTCTTCTTGACGAACTCGCCGTCCTTGCGCATGGGCGGGATGACTAACGTGTCCCCCTCCCCTCCGCACCGGAGCTTCCAGGCTTGGAGGACCGGGAGCAGCCCGTCGAGGATGGGCACGATGCGGCTATCCTTATCCTTGGGCTTCCGGCGTCCGGCGCCGGGGATCTTCGCCGCGCCCCGCTGCTCGACCACGTGGATCCGACGGTTCGCCAGGTCAACGCTCCGCCAGCGCAGGCCGAAGACTTCGGACGTCCGCAGGCCCGCCAGCGCGCCGATCGCGTAAGCCGTGGACAGCGGCGCCGGCAAGTCCGCGTAGATGCGCTGGACGTCCGCGAGGCGCTCGATGAACGGGGTCGTCTTGGGGTCGTGCGTCGGCGCGAGCAGGCGGAGAATTCGCTTCGGCAGGCCCTTCGCCGGGTTCGCGTCGACGACACCGTCCTCGACCAGCTCCTCGAAGATGCCCGAGAGGAGCGCCACCATCACGCGCACCGTGCCGGGGCTCAGCCCCAGCGCGAGCCGGCCCTCGATGAACCGGCGGATGACACCGCGGTCAACCTCTGACGGGCGGAGGTGGCCGAACGTGGGCTCCATGTGCTTGCGCCACCGGCTGGCGTCCTCCGCATGCGCGACGTGGGTCCGCGACCGCCGCGCCAGGAAGCCCACGGCGTAGGCACCGAGCGTCCCTCCCGCGTCGCGCACCACCGGGAGGCCCAGCTCGCCGGAGGCGTTGTCCGCCTGCCACTTCGCGAGGGTGCGTTCCGCGAGCTCACGGGTCGGGATGCCGCCCTTGTACTCCCGCTGCTTGCCGATGCGGATCCGGATGCCCCACGTCCCGCCGGGCTTGGAGGGAGGGACGACGGCCCCAGAGCCATACTGCCTTTTGCGCTTGTTTTTCATTTCCCCATTGGATCTGGATCTGGGTCTGAAAACAAGCGCGGGACGGCGCTTTCCTCCGGCGCGTGCTGCACCGCCGCGAGGTCCACGAGCAGCTTCTTCCCCACCCGGCGCGCGGGGATGTCGCCCGCCTCGATGCGGCGCCGCACGGTGCGAGGGTCGAGCCCCAGCGCCTCGGCGGCCGCGGTGACGCTGACCAGTTGGGCCGGGAGCGCGCGGCGCAACCGCTCGACCTCGGCGGCCAGCTCCCGGTTGGAGCGCACCAGCGGCGCGAGCCGGGAATCGAGCAACGACGCGATGGTGTCCTCAATGCTCATCGGCCATCCTTCAGCTTCCGTGCGAGGGGCTGTAAGACCTGGACGACCAGGGCGTAAGCTCCGGCCCGTTTGGCGGCAGGCACATCGCGGGCGCGCTCCTGGTTCAGCAGGTCAGTGGCCCTGGCAAGAAGCTCGTCCACCTCGCGGACTGCGTTCCCCAGTCGGCGCACGGGCTCCTCGCCTTCCTTGTGACGCATCCAGGCGCACCCGCGTGCGAACCCGGAGTCGAAGAGGAACACGTCTCGCTCAGCTTCGTTCATGTTGCCCAGGGGCTTCGCCGCGAGGCTTGCGGTAAACGCCTTCCGACAGGCGTCATTGGCGTCAACGTCGCTCATGTCGGGGAGGAACTTCTTGAACTTCCACGGGGCGCTCATCGGCCGCACCCATCCTGCGGCAGGTCCACTCGGGGGATGTCGTTGGGCCCCCAGCCCCTGAGGTTGCGGTACTCGATGGGGTGCCCGATGTGGCGCGCGTGCGCGAGCCCAAGCTCCATGCCGCGGCTCACGCCAAGGTCGAGATAGACGACCGTCTTCGCGGCGAGCGCGCGGAAGGCGAACCCAGCCTGGATGCCCAGGTCTCGCTCATCCGGCAGGCTGTCGTCCA
>JAFADT010000689.1 GCA_023424585.1 Pseudomonadota bacterium | reverse complement strand
GTGCTGGGCGGCGGCGCCGGCGTGGCCATGGCGCAGCAGGGCTCCGCGAAGGACGCCGCCGCGCCGCCCGCCGCGCCGCCCGCCGCCACGGAGGCCGTGACCATCTACGACGGGGGCCTCCAGGCGGGCTGGAAGGACATCGGCTGGGCGCCCCGCGAGCTGCCCAGGGGCGCGCCCGCGCGCCTGCGGATGTTCAACTACGGCGGGTGGATCCTCTACCGGCCCAGGCTCCCGGGCGCGTATGGCGCGCTGAGCTTCCGCTTCACCGCGCCGGAGTCCTACGGCGAGTTCCTGGACGTGCGCCTGGACGCGCCCGGCGCCGCCGTGTTCCCGCACGTGCGGATCAGCCCGGAGTTCATCGTCAGGAAGGACCGCGAGTGGGCGGAGGTCGTGGTGCCCATGGAGGTCCTCAACCCGCGCGGGGAGCCCTTCGACCGCCTGGTGTTCCGCGCGTCGAAGGCGGTGGCCCGGGACTGGGTGCTCCTCGACAAGGTGGCCCTGGTGCCGCTGTCGCCGGACGTGGCCGCCGCGCGCGCGGCCGGCGGCGGGCGCCTGGGCCGGGGCGACGGCCGCGAGTCGAGGATGGTCATCGACTGCACCGCGCCGTCCAGGCCCATCAGCCCGCTCATCTACGGCATCGCGCTGGACGGCAACAAGGAGACCACGGACACGCACCAGTGGAAGCTGGGCGCCACCATCCGCCGCTGGGGCGGCAACCCCACGTCCCGCTACAACTGGAAGCTGGGCCGCGCGTGGAACACCGGCAACGACTGGTACTTCCGCAACGTGCCGCTGGGCTTCAGCGCGGAGGACTTCCTGGAGTCCAACCGCCAGCACCACGTGCAGTCCGCGCTCACGCTGCCGCTCATCGGCTGGGTGGCCAAGGACACGACCTCCGTGGGCTTCCCCGTCTCCGAGTTCGGCCCGCAGCAGGCCCAGGACGACGCGGAGCCCGCGGGCGGTAACGGCGTGCGCCGCGACGGCACGCCCCTGGTGCCCGGCGCGCCCACCACCACCAGCGTGCAGGCCCCGCCGGAGTTCATCGCCGAGTGGGTGAAGTCCCTCAAGGCCGCCAGGCGCGACGTGAACATGTACATCCTGGACAACGAGCCCGCCCTCTGGAGCTCCACGCACCGGGACGTGCACCCCGAGCCGCTCGGCTACGACGAGCTGCTCAAGCGCACCATCGACTACGGCACCGCCGTGCGCCGCGCGGATCCGGACGCGGTCATCGCCGGGCCCGCGGAGTGGGGCTGGACGAACTTCTTCTGGTCCGCCGCGGACTTCGCCCCGGGCCGCCCGCCGTACACCGACCGCCGCGCGCACGGCGACGTGCCGCTGCTGCCCTGGTACCTGCGCGAGCTGCGCGACCACGAGAAGAAGACCGGCGTGCGCCTGCTGGACGTGGTGGACGTGCACTTCTACCCGCAGACCCACGTGGGGCTGGGCCTGGAGGGCGCCACGGATCCGGACACCAACGCGCGGCGGATCCGCTCCACGCGCGCGCTGTGGGATCCGACGTACAAGGACGAGTCCTGGATTGGCGAGCCCATCCAGCTGATCCCGCGCGTGAAGCAGTGGATCGCGGAGAACTACCCCGGCCGGGGCCTGTCCATTGGCGAGTACAACTTCGGCGCCATGAAGCACATGAGCGGGGGCCTGGCGCAGGCGGAGGCCCTGGGGCGCTTCGGGCAGCAGGGGCTCACGGCCGCGTTCTTCTGGCAGTACCCGGCGGAGAACAGCCCCACGTTCTGGGCGTTCCGCGCGTACCGCGACTTCGACGGCAAGGGCGGCCGCTTCCAGGACAACGGCCTGTCCACCACCGCGGCGGAGGGCACCAGCCTCTTCGCGTCCCGCGACGCGTCCGGCAAGAAGCTCACCGCCGTGCTGCTCAACTTCGACCCCGAGCAGGCCGCCCAGGCGCAGTTGGAGCTCAAGGGCTGCGGCGCGCTCAACACCGTGCGCGTCCTGGGGTACTCGGGCGCGCCGGGCGGCTTCACCGAACAGGCCACCGGCAAGCAGGCCGAGCAGTCCCTCTCGCAGCGCCTTCCCCCCTACTCCATCACCGTGCTGGACCTCACGGTGAAGTGAAGACCGACGCCTTGACCACCGCACCCGCCCCCGCCGCCGCTTCCCCTCGCCCGCGCCTGAACATCGGCCAGCTCCGCATCGACCCGTTCACCTTCCCGGAGGCCGTCACGGCCATTGGCGAGCTGGTGGACGCGCACCAGGGCGGCTACGTCTTCACCGCCAACGTGGACCACGTCGTGCTGGCGGAGACGAACACGCGCTTCCGCGACGCGTACGCCAGGGCCACCCTCGCGGTGGTGGACGGGATGCCCATCGTCTGGGCGTCGCGCATGCTGGACGTGCCGCTGCCGGAGCGCATCGCCGGCTCCGACCTCATCCTCCCGCTGGTGAAGCGGGGCGCCGAGCGCGGGTGGCGCATCTTCCTCCTGGGCGCGGGCCCCGGTGTCGCGGAGAAGGTGGGCAGGCAGCTCCAGGCGGAGTACCCGGGCATCGAGGTCGTGGGCTGGGACTCGCCCATGGTGAGCCTGGACGCGGGCGACGCGCAGAACGACCCCATCGTCGCGCGCATCCGGGAGAAGGACCCGCACCTGCTCTTCGTCGCGCTGGGCAGCCCCAAGCAGGAGGTGTGGATCTCCCAGGTGGCCCAGAAGCTGGGGCCCACGGTGGCCATCGGCATCGGCGCGGGGTTCGACTTCATCGCCGGCACCGCCAAGCGCGCGCCCCAGTGGATCGCCAGGGCCGGCTTCGAGTGGCTCTACCGCCTCACCCACGAGCCCAAGCGCCTGTGGCGCCGGTACATCCTCAACGACTCGCAGTTCGGGGTGATCCTGCTGCGCGAGCTGTGGAAGCGCACCCGCGGCCCCCAGGACGGGTGAGCCGTCAGCGCGGGCCGGGCTTCGCGAACCTCCTGAGCAACGCCTCGTGCGCCGGGTGGCGGGCCACCAGCGCCTCCGCCTCCGGCAGCTCGAAGTCCGCGAACTCGAAGCCAGGCGACACCGTGCAGCCCACCAGCGTGTACGTGCCCAGCGGCTCCGCCGCCTGGAGCACCCCCGCCGGCACCAGCACCTGCGGCTGCTGCCCCTGCGTCACGTCCCGGCCCAGCAGCGCCGTCTCCAGCCGGCCGTCCTCGTGCACCAGGTGCAACGCCAGCGGGTCCCCGTCGTGGAACAGCCACAGCTCGTCCGCCCCCACCACCCGGTGCCACGCGGAGAACTCGCCCCGCTGCAACAGGTAGTAGATGGCCGTCCCCGCCGACCTCCGCCCCCGCAGCGTCTGCACCTGGAACGCCGCCCGGTAGGTCTCCCGGTAGTAGCCACCCTCCGGATGGGGCTTGAGACCCAGCCTTCGCACCAGCTCTTCGACCATGGTGGGCCCAGTCTAACGCCGCGCCCCCTCAGGGCTTCTTCTTCTGCTGCTGCATCGCGGACGCCACCAGGTTCATCAGCTTCAGCTGCACCGGCGTCAGCCGCCGCAGGTTGCGCATCAGCCGCCGCATCTCCGGCCCGTCCTCCTCCGCCCTCGGCCGGGACCGCTCCTTCGGCGGCGGCGCCGCGAACTCCTCCCCCAACCCCAGCAGGGCGTGCGGCGGGATGTTCAGGACGACGCACAGCCGGCGCAGGTTCTGCACGCTCGGCAGCATGTGGCCGCGCTCCAGCCGGCCATACACCTCCGACGCCATGCCGATGCGGTCCGCCACATCCGCCTGCGTCAGGCCCAGCTTCACCCGCACGCTCCGCGCCGCCGCGCCGAGGATTCCCGCCAGTTCCGTGTCCATGCCCTTGCCCGTCCCCGGTGCCAGGCGCCTCCATGGCACCGAGGGTGCGACATAACCCTGAAGGTCGTGTCCTGTCACCTTACTTCAAGGGGTGGGCTCGGGCACGGGCGCGCGCCGGCGCTCGGCCGCGGTGAAGAGCAGGGCCATGGGCAGCCCCAGGAACACCGCGTGCCACACAATCTGGAGGAACTGGGGGACGCTCAGGAACCAGGGGAAGTAGCCGCGCGCCAGCAGCTGGAAGTCCACCAGCCACACGAAGATGCCGAAGAGCATCCCCACCGCCGCCTGGAACTCCCAGCGCCCCCGGCCGTCCACCGGCAGCATCGCGTCCAGCAGCGAGTACACCACCCCCCAGCCCGCCGCGATGACCAGGTGCACCCCCAGCCCCACCGCCACCGCCACCGCCGTGGACACCCGCGGCGTGAAGGCGGGCGACCCCAGCACCACCGCCGCGCTCATCCGCACCGGCGTGAGCGGCCCCTCCCCCGCCGCCACCGCCAGCGCCGTCTCCGCGAGCGCCAGCAACACGCCCGCCGCCAGGCCGAACAACAGCCCGTTCGTCACCGACCAGGGAGTGGGAGTCCGCCGTGCCATGGGTCTGCCTCCTCGGGCGCGCACGGGCGCCGGAAGCGGGCCCGTCTGTTCAACGCTGCGCACCCCCGACGGAAGGGGGCAGCCACCCCGCCCCCCGGGCCCGCCCCAGCCCCACCCGGGCGGGCGGACAAGGGTTCTTCACCCCTCTTCCGGGCCCGCCATACGGGCAGTCATTTCTTCCCCCTCGTTTCCCGCTGGACCGTAACTTCTTCAGACGTCACGGAGGACCCAGTGTGAAAGTGCCCGGAATTCCCGGGACTGACAGGCAGGCACGCGGTTCGCAAGGGCGAAGGGGTGTCGAGGAACCGAACCCGTGTCCCAGTCTTCCGCAAGAAACCGCCTGGTCCTGCCGTACCGAGTCCACTACGCGCCGCCCGCGTGGCGGGAGGTGGGGCGCATGTCCGCCGAAGCCTTCGAGGCCCTGCAACAGGCCCTGGCGCGACTGGCGGAGCGGACGAAGAGCCACGACTCGGTGGCGGGACCCGCGCGGCACCGCATGGAGGGCCACGGCCTGGAGCTCCTCTATGAGAAGGACCCGCGCGCCAGCACGCTCACGCTGCTCGCGGTGACGCGGCTGGGCTGACACGCCCGGCCCGGGCCCCCGAGGGCCCTGGCGCGTCAGGCGCTCCGGCCGGACAGCCGGCCCACGGTGGCCAGCAGCTCGTCCGGGATGATGGGCTTCTTCAGCAGGCCCCCCGTGTCCGGCAGCACCTCCGCGCCCACGCCCGACAGCAGCAGCACCGGCACCGCCCTCAGCCGGGGCCAGTCCGCGCGCAGGTGGCGCAGGAACTCCGGGCCGTCCATCACCGGCATCCGCAGGTCCAGCAGGATGAGGCTCGGCGGGGGCAGGTGCTCAAGCTCGTCCAGGGCCTCGCGGCCATTGGCGGCGACGGCCACCTCGTAGCCATCGGCTTCCAGGATTTCGGCGATGGCGGCGCGAGCATCCTCGTCGTCCTCCACCACGAGCACGGGCTTGTTCGGCGCGGGCTGGACCATGCCCCGCAGCATAGAGACCCCCTCCCCCACACGGACACGCCTTCCCTGGATACCCAGACAACTGGTGGACAGATGGCCGGCCCTGGAGGGTGGCCCCCTTGGGGCGGGGCACCCGCTCTGGGAGGGTGGGCGACGCATGCTGACGCTGCCCGTCTACCTGGAGCTGGGCGCGGTGGGGCTGGGGGCCCTGTCGGGGGCGCTGCACGCGCTGCGGCGGGAGCTGGACGCCATGGCGGTGCTGGCCCTGTCCATCTGCACCAGCGTGGGGGGCGGCATGCTGCGGGACGTGCTGCTCGCGCAGGAGCCGCCCACGGCGCTGCGCTCGTCACGCTACCTGCTGGCGGTGGCCGCGTGCGCGGTGCTGGCCGTCCTCTTCTCGCCGTGGCTGTCCCGGCTGCACCGGGCGCTGGACGTGGTGGACGCGCTGCTGCTGGGCATGTGGGTGGTGCTGGGGCTGGAGAAGGCGCTCGTGTTCCAGCTGCCCCTGCCGTCCGCGGTGTTCCTGGGGATGGTCACCTCCGTGGGAGGGGGCGTCATCCGCGACGTGCTCCTGGGCGAGCGCACCGCGCTGGTCTCCCCGGGCGAGCTGTACGCCACCGTCGCGCTGCTGTGCGGCCTGCTCTACGCCGCGCTCCGGGTGGGCCTGGAGGTGCCCGCGCCGCTGGCCGAGGCCGCCGCCATCGCCGGGGCCAGCCTCCTGCGGCTGGCCGCCATGTGGCGCCGGTGGCGGCTGCCGCCCCGGTTCGACCTGCTCCACCTGATGGACCGGCTCCAGGCCCGCCGCCAGCGCCGTCGCCCCTGAGGCTCGACGAGGTGCGGCACCACGTTCGGGCAAAATCCTTTGGACAGAAACGAACTGTCGGCTCCAGACTCCCCGGACAGAGACCCCACAGCCCGCCAGGACACGGCCTCACCGTGGAGGGGAGGCAGGCTCGCAAACGTGTGCTCCCTCACGGGTCCCTCACACCTGGGGAGCCCGGGGGGTTAGCGGGTTCCGGAGCCCCTTCCTACCTTGGGCCGACCATGTCGCTGAGGAGCAACGAGCAGGGAGGCGCCCGTGCCCGCGAGGCCGCGCCGTGGAAGGCCCGGGCCTGGCGGGAGCTGGAGGCGGGACGGGAGCGCCTCCAGGCGATGCTCGCGCCGCTGCCGGAGGCGGAGCTGATGCGGCAGCACTCGCCGCTCATGTCCCCGCTGGTCTGGGACGTGGCCCACGTGGCCAACTACGAGGAGCAGTGGCTGCTGCGCGCGCTGGGCGCCCCGGCCTTCACGGATCCCGCGTTCGACGCCATCTACGACGCCTTCCGCCACCCGCGCAGCACCCGCGCCACGCTGCCCATGCTGGAGCCGGAGGCCGCCTGGGCCTACGCCACCCGCGTGCGCGCGGCGGTGGGCGCGCACCTGGAGACGCTGCCCGAGGACAGCGCGGATCCGCTGCTTGTGGGCGGCTTCGTCTTCGGCATGGTGGCGCAGCACGCGCAGCAGCACGCGGAGACGCTGGCCGCCACGCTGCAACTGATGACGCACGTGGAGTACCACCCGCTGGCGTCGCACCGGCCCCGGCCCGGCGCGGTGCCGCAGCACGAGGTCTTCATCCCCGGCGGCCCGGTGCGCCTGGGCAGCGACGACGCGTGGGCCTACGACAACGAGCGCCCCCGGCACGTCGTGGACGTGGCGCCCTTCCTCCTGGACGCGCACCCCGTCACCACGGGGGACTTCCTCGTGTTCGTGGAGTCCGGCGGCTACGAGGACGCGCGCTGGTGGGCCCCCCAGGGCTTCGAGTGGATCCAGGCGGAGAAGCTGCGCCACCCGCTCTTCTGGAGTCCGCAGGGCAACCACGCCTGGCTGCGCCGCCGCTTCGGCGCGGTGGAGCCGCTACCCAAGGACGAGCCCGTGCAGCACGTGTCCTGGTACGAGGCGGACGCGTACGCGAGGTGGGCCGGCAAGCGCCTGCCCACGGAGGCCGAGTGGGAGAAGGCCGCGCAAGGCAGCGACGGCGTCTCCCGCGCGCACCCGTGGGGAGACCCGGCGCCCACGCACGCGCACGCCGACCTGGGCGGCACGCGCTGGGGGCCGTCCCCCGTGGGCAGCCACCCGGCGGGCCGCAGCGCGGACGGCGTCTGGGGCCTGCTGGGCGACGTCTGGGAGTGGACCGCCAGCGACTTCCAGCCGTACGCGGGCTTCCGGGCCTTCCCGTACCGCGAGTACTCGGAGGTCTTCTTCGGCAACGCGTCCAAGGTGCTGCGCGGCGGCGCCTGGGCGAGCGCGCCCGTGGCGGTGCGCAACAGCTTCCGCAACTGGGACTTCCCCATCCGGCGGCAGATCTTCGCCGGCTTCCGCTGTGCACGCGACGTGAGGTGAGGGCCACATGAGGATGAGGACCGAGCAGGGCGAGGCAGACACCGCGGAGGCGTACGCGTCGCCGGGGGTGAAGGTGGACGTCCACGTGCAGCCCGGGGACGCGCGGCGCGCGCTGCGGGCGGAGGTGCTGGCGGGGCTCTTCCACGGGCCCAAGGAGCTGAGCCCCAAGTGGCTCTACGACGAGCGCGGCAGCCAGCTCTTCGACGACATCACCCGCCTGCCGGAGTACTACCCCACGCGCCGCGAGCGGGAGATCCTGCACGCCCACGCGGACGACGTGGCGCGGCTGAGCGGCGCGGACACGCTGGTGGAGCTGGGCAGCGGCACCAGCGAGAAGACGCGCCTGCTCCTGGACGCGATGGACGCGGCCGGACAGCTGAAGCGCTTCGTGCCCTTCGACGTGAGCGAGGCCTTCCTGCGCAAGGCCGCGGAAGGCCTGGCGCGCGAGTACCCGCGCATCGCCGTGCACGCCGTGGTGGGCGACTTCGAGCAGCACCTGGGCCGCATCCCGGGCGGGGGCCGCCGGCTCATCGCCTTCCTGGGCGGCACCATCGGCAACCTGAAGCCCGCGCAGCGCGCGCTGTTCCTGCGCGAGCTGGCGTCCGGCCTGAAGCCCGGGGACGGGCTGCTGCTGGGCACGGACCTGCTCAAGGACCGCGAGCGCCTCTTCGCCGCCTACAACGACGGCGCGGGCGTGACGGCGGACTTCAACCGCAACGTGCTGCGCGTGCTCAACCGCGAGCTGGACGGGGACTTCGACCCGGAGGCCTTCGAGCACCTGGCCCCGTTCGACGAGGCGAACCGGTGGATCGAGATGCGGCTCATCTCGCGCAAGGCCCAGTCCGTGTGGCTGAAGGAGCTGGGGCGGCGCGTGGAGTTCGCGGCGGGCGAATGTCTGCGCACGGAGGTGAGCTGCAAGTTCTGTCGCGAGCAGGTGCAGGCGGAGCTTGGCGACGCGGGCCTCGACCTGGCCGCGTGGTGGACGGACGCGGACGGAGACTTCGCGCTGTCGCTGGCGATGAAGCGCTGAGGCGGAGGGCCGCCCGGCGCTTCGGGGGCGCCGGGCCGGGGCCCGGGTCGGACGGCGACGACGGGTGCGGCGAGCGGC
>JAFADT010000673.1 GCA_023424585.1 Pseudomonadota bacterium | reverse complement strand
CACCGCGCGCCCCAGCGGCACCACCACCGCGATGATGGGCACCAGCATCACCCACAGCCGGTCCACCAGGTTCGCCGCCCAGAACGGCAGGTAGCGCTGCAGGAAGGGCACGCCCGTCGCGTAGTAGCGCTTCGCCTCGCTGCTCAGGGGGAAGCCCGCGGCGAGCGGCGCGGGGAACTCGCCCGTCTTGTCCAGGAGGCCCGCCGTGCCGTGGATCTCGCTGGCCGCGCGCATCAACAGATACGCGAGCGCCGGGTGCAGCGTGTCGCGCGCCAGCAGGAGCGCGTTGGGCGCGAGCAGCACCACGTCCTCATCCGGCACGTCCTTCGCGAAGTCGAACACGCCGCGAGGCAGCACGTGGCGCGACAGGTACGGGTAGCGGCGCGTGTACGCCTCCGCGCGCTTGAAGCTCAAGAGGCGCACGTCCTTCACCGCCGCCAGCTTCTGGATGCGCGGCGACTCCGCCGGCGACACCAGGAACACCGCGTCCACCTTGCCCTGCGTCAGCGCGTCGATGGCGGCGTCCCGCTCCAGCGGCAGCAGCTCCGTGGGCGCGGCGTCCACCTTGTTCGCCTGGAGCAGCGTCATCGCCAGCGCCCGCGTGCCGCCCTCCTCGGGCCCCACCGCGATGCGCTTGCCCGCGAGGCCTCGCACGTCGTCCAAGGGCTCGCCCCGGTAGAAGACCCACAGCGGCACGTAGGAGAGGCTCCCCAGCGACGCCACGTGCTCCGGCGCCTCCTGCCCCTTGCCGCCGGTGGTGCCGCTCTGCGCGAAGGCGATGTCCACCCCGCTGTCCTCGGCGCTCAACAGCGCCACGCTGCCCACGGAGCCCTTCGTGTTGCGCAGCTCCAGCGTCACCCCCTGCTGCGCGAGGAACTTCTGGTAGCGCCTGGCCAGGTAGTTGAAGCCGCCCTCCTCCGGCGCCAGCGCCATCACCAGCGTCTTGGGCGGCGCGGGCTTGACGAAATAGAACGTCACCGCGAACGCGACCGCGATGACGAGCACCGCGGGGGCGATGGCGAACCACAGGTCGCGCCGCAACGTGCGCTTGAGCTGCGACTTCAACGTGTCCGTCTTCATGAGGATGCGCAGTATACCGACCGCGCCGTGCGGGGCCCCGCCGCACCCTGCGTCGGCCCAGGCAGGCAGGCAGGTCCAGACCCGGGGGCACTTGGCGCAACCCCTTGCGCGACACACCCTCCCTCCCAGGCCTTTTTTGAAGGGGTGTGGCATGGGTTGGCGCGGCGGGTGGGTGATGTCTTTGCTGGTGGTGGGGGTGGGCTGCGGCGGGGCGCTTCCCGAGGAGCAGGCGGAGGCCGGTCTCGCACAGGAGCCCACCCCGGCCCCAGAAGTGACAGCGGAGGGCCTCTGCCTCCCCACCGACGCGGGCACCCAGCGGGTGAAGACGATCCTCCCTCCGTCAGAGCTTGGCATCCCGCGCTTCACGATGGGGCCGGGCGGCTTCGAGGACTTCCAGGGGACGCTGCACTTCGCGGTGAACTACGAGGACGGCCGCCGCGGCCTGTGGCGGACCACCGGCACGGACGCGGGCACCACGGAGGTGAAGGCCTTCCCGGCGACGGCCGGCGATTCGACGCCCCTGCTGTCGCAGCTCACCGCCACGCCGACGCGGCTCTTCTTCCAGGCGCCGGACGCGGCGGCCGGCGCCGAGCTGTGGGTGAGCGACGGGACGACGGCCGGCACTCGGCGGGTGAAGGACCTGACGCCGGGCGCCGAGGGCTCGACCCTGACGCACCTGACGGCGGCCGGCGCCACGCTCGTGTTCTTCAAGGAGACGTATGACGCCACGACGTCCGCCACGCGCTACGAGCTGTGGCGGTCGGACGGCACCGACGCGGGCACGGTGCGGGTGCGCGACTTCGGCACGGGCGTGGACGTGAGCTACCTGGACGCCAGGCAGGGCAACGCGCTGCTGTTCTTCGTGCGCGAGCTCCAGGGCGCCACCTCGCTGTGGAGGACGGACGGCACCGACGCGGGCACCGTCCGGCTGAAGCGGATGGACGCGGGCCCCGACACCTACCCCAACGACGTGCGCCCCTCCGGCGCGCTCACCCTCTTCAAGCTGGATGAGCACAGCGGCCTGTCGGAGCTGTGGAAGACGGACGGCACGGCCGGCGGCACCCTGCGGCTGGCCTCCTTCGGCGCCACGCGCGCGATGCGGGTGGTGGGCGCGCTGGGCGCGTACGCGTACGTCACGACGACGTCCTACAGCACCCAGTACATGGTGCTGTACCGGGTGCCGCTCGCGGGCGGGAACCCGGAGCCCGTCGTCACCCTGCCCAACGCCTACACGTCGCAGGGCGAGGCGTTCCCCTTCATCGACGCCGTGAGCCAGGCGCCGGGGGGCACGAAGCTGTTCTTCTCCGTGGTCATCGGGAGCAACGGCCCCGCACCGCGCGACACGCAGCTGTGGGTGACGGACGGCACCGCCGGGGGCACCACGCTGCTGCGCCGGCCGCTGAGCCTGTCGGACGAGTACAGCTCGCCGGTGTACGCGGTGGCGGACAACCTGGTGTTCTTCAGCGCGCCCGAGGGCTCGGCGGGCATCGAGCCCTGGGTGAGCAACGGCACGGTGGCCGGCACGCGCCGCCTGAAGAACATCGACGCGACGGGCTCATCCTATCCGCGCGAGTTCTTCCGCCACGGCGACCGCGTCTACTTCAATGCCTATGACGACACGCTGAACGCCCAGCTCTGGTCCAGCGCGCTGAAGAACACCTGCGTGGCGCCGGAGGACGCGCAGTAGGCGGGCGGCGCCTCCCCGCCTGGGCCCCGGGCGGGTGACCGTGCCCGGCGGAGGCGTGGGTGTTAGACACCACCCCATGCCCACCGTCAGCGACAGCGCCCGCAGCGCGGGACTCCGGCTCGAGCGCAGCCGGGCCTCCCGCCAGTTCGAGGGTCACGGCTTCCGCAACACCGCCCCCGTGGGGCCCGGCCTCCAGGGGAACCCGCTGCCCCTGCTGGGCGAGTACTTCTTCGGCGGCGCGCAGCGCACGCCGCCCGCGCCGCTGCCGGTGGACGACCCGCGCGGCGCCTGGGCCCGCGCGCCGGACACGGGCCTGCGCGTCACGTGGCTGGGGCACAGCACGATGCTCCTGGAGGTGGACGGGGCGCGCGTGCTGACCGACCCCGTCTTCGGAGACCGGGTCTCGCCCGTGTCCTTCGCGGGCCCCAGGCGCTTCCACGCCACGCCCGTGCCGGTGGACGCGCTGCCGGAGCTGGACGCGGTGCTGGTGTCACACGACCACTACGACCACCTGTGCCGCGGCACCATCCGGGCGCTGGCGAAGCGGCGCGTGCCCTTCGTCACCACGCTGGGCGTGGGGCACCACCTGGAGGCCTTCGGCGTGGCGCCGGAGCTGATCATCGAGCTGGACTGGTGGGAGGAGCAGCGGGTGGGCCCGGTGTCCTTCCGCGCGGCGCCCTCGCAGCACTTCTCCGGCCGGGGCCTGGGCGACCGCAACGCGACGCTGTGGGCGTCGTGGGTGCTCACCACGGACCGGCACCGGCTGTTCTTCAGCGGCGACACCGGCCTCACGACGGAGTTCGAGGAGATTGGCCAGAGGTGCGGCCCCTTCGACCTGGTGATGCTGGAGGTGGGCGCCTTCCACCCGAGCTGGGGCGGCATCCACCTGGGCCCGGAGAACGCGCTCAAGGCGCACGCGATGCTGGGCGGGGGCACGCTGATGCCGGTGCACTGGGGCACCTTCAACCTGGCGCTGCACGCGTGGGACGAGCCCGTGGAGACGCTGGTGAAGCTGGCCACGGAGCAGCAGGTGCGCCTCTTCACGCCGGGCCTGGGCCGGAGCCTGGAGCCCTCGCGCGTGGAGGGCGTGACGCCGTGGTGGCGCGACGTGGGCGAGCCCCGGCTCGTGCCCCGGCTGGCGCCGTGACGTCCGGGTGACTGGCGCCAGGGCTCGACGCCTCCCCGAGCCCCGCGCGTAGAGTCCCGGGCCATGACCTGCTCCCTCCGGCTGCCCGTCGCGCTGTGCCTGGCCGTCCTGCTGTCGCCGCTGGGGGGGTGCGACCCCGCGGCCGGAGCGCAACCCCAGACAGACGACCCCACCCCCGCCGTGACGAAGAGCGCGAAGCGGGGCCTGGCGTATGGCCACCACTCGGCGGAGGACCTGGAGGCGCTCTCCCCGGGGGTGAGCTGGTGGTACAACTGGTCGCCCCAGCCGGAGAGCGGCGCGGCCAGCGTCCACGTCGCGGAGCGCGTCTCCTTCGTGCCCATGGCCTGGGGCGGCACGCCCACGGTGGCCCAGCTCGAGTCGGAGCTTCCGGCGGACGCGAAGGAGCTGCTGGGCTTCAACGAGCCCAACTTCAAATCCCAGGCGAACAAGACGCCCCGCCAGGCCGCGGCGCTCTGGCCCGTGCTGGAGGAGGTGGCCCGCCGCAAGGGGCTGAGGCTGGTGTCCCCGGCGGTGAACTACTGCGGCGACTGCGTGTCGGAGGACGGCGTCACCTTCACCGACCCCGTGGCGTACCTGGACGCCTTCTTCAAGGCCTGCGCGGACTGCCAGGTGGATGCCATTGCCATCCACTGGTACGCGTGCGACGTGGGCGCGCTCAAGTGGTACGTGGGGCTGTTCAAGAAGTACAACAAGCCCCTCTGGCTGACGGAGTTCGCGTGCGGGGACCGGCCGCACGACGAGATCACCGTGGACGTGCAGAAGCAGTACATGGTGGATGCCATTGGCTACCTGGAGTCGGAGCCCGCCATCGAGCGCTATGCATGGTTCTCCGGGCGCAACAATGAGATCCCCGCCATCAACCTGCTGGGCGCCTCCGGCGAGCTGACCGAGCTGGGCCACCTGTACGTCACGCTGGCCGCCGGCGCCACGAAGCCAAACCCCTGACCGGGGTGAGGCGCCAACCTACACACGGGGTTGGACAGACGCGAAGACGCCTGTTCGGTGGTCCCGGGATTCTGGGGCTAAGGTGGGCGGCCCATGGCGCTCGAGGCGGGGGACACCTTGACGAGAAGTTCCCGGAGGCCGCCACCGCCTACCGGAGCGCCCTGGCCATGAAGCCGGGCTCGTTCGACGTCAAGCTGGAGCTGGGCTTGACGCTCATCAAGCTCAAGCCCGGCACCCGCGCCGACC
>JAFADT010000667.1 GCA_023424585.1 Pseudomonadota bacterium | reverse complement strand
CCACCATGGTCAGGTTGTGCTGGAGCAGCGAGCCGCCCTCGGGCACCACCAGCATGTCCAGCTCGCGCGCCGCCTGGAGGATCTTCTGCCGCTGGTCGCGCCGGGGCTGGTTGTAGCTCTTCACGCTGAACGCCCCCAGCGCCTTCACCCGCCGCAGGTGCCGGCGCGCGTCGTCCAGCGTGTCGATCTCCACGTGCGCGTCCGCGCTCGCCGCCCCGTACAGGATGGTGCCCGTGGAGAAGATGCGCGGCGACGTGAGCATCCCCGCCTTGCCCAGCTCGCTCGCGGCGAAGATGGTCTCCGAGTGGTTCGACGGGTCATGCAGCGTCGTCACCCCGAACGCCAGCGACGCCGCCTGCACCCAGCTCTGCTCCGGCATCAGCCCGTCCACGCCCATGGTCCCGTGCCAGTGCACGTCCACCAGGCCCGGCATCAGCGTCTTGCCCTTCACGTCCACCACCTTCGCCCCCGCCGGCACGTTCACCTTCCCCACCGGGCCCAGCGCGACGATGCGGTTGCCCCTCACCACCACCACGCCCTCCTCCACCACCTGCTCGCCCTTCATCGTCACCAGCCGCCCGCCCACCAGCGCCAGCGTCCCCTCCGGCACGTCCGACTTCTGGGAGAACCCCACGTCCACCCCGTCCGCCTCCGGCGGCGGCAGCGTCTTCGGCGCCCCGTCCATGAACGTGAACGCGTCCTTCAGCGCCCGCGTGTAGAGCTTGCGCCCCAGCGCCCAGTGCAGCGACAGCCGCCCCTGCGTGCCGGACCAGTGCAGGTACTCGCCCGCGTCACGGCTCACCTGCGTCACCGGCATCGCCTTGGTGCCCGGCCCCACCCGCGCCTCCTTCGCGCCGCGCACGAAGGGCGTCACGTACGCGTTGAAGTCCTCGCGGAAGGCCACCCACCGGTCGTCCGGCGACACGCGCATCTCCAGCGCGCCGCCGCTGGTCAGGTGCGTGCGCGGCTCGCCCCCGTCCAGCCCGATGCTGCGGAGCGTGCGCACGTCCTCCACGTCCTTGGACTCCACGTGCAGGAAGTACACGCGGTCCGACTTCGCGCCGAAGTGCGGCTGCTCCCCTTCCCGCGTCAGCCTGCGCGCCACGCCCCCGCCCGTGGACGGCACCACGAACAGCCCCGTCTCCCGGCTCCACGTGCCCGGCATCAGGTAGCCGTCACCCGTCGTCCGGTACACCACCCACCTGCCGTCGGGGCTCATCGCGGGCTCCACGTAGTAGCCCGGCTGCGTCGTCACCACGCGGCCCTCGCCGCCCGTCGCCGCCACCACGCGCACCGCGCCCAGCGCGTCGTCGTCCCACGTCGTGTAGACGATGGAGCGCCCGTCCCGCGAGAACGACGGGTAGAACTCCAGGTGCGTGCTCTGCCGCGTCAGCCGCCGCGGCGTCCCCGACGGCAGCTCCTTCACGTACAGCTTGCCCAGCGCCTGGTACACCAGCCTCCTGCCATCCGGTGACACCTGCATCCAGCGCAGCATCTTCACGTCGAAGCGCTCCGGCGCCACGGCCCGCGAGCCCCTCACCGCCGCGAACACCGCGCGCGTGCCCTTCACGTGGAAGGGGATGGGCGTCACCTGCTTCGTGGCCACGTCGATGCGGTGCAGCGTCCCGCCCGCCCAGAACACCAGCGACCGGCTGTTCGGCGTCCACGCCATCACCGGGGACACGCCGTGGATGGCCCACGTCTCCTGCATGTCCCGGTCGAGCCCGTCGTACAGTGGCCGCTCCGCCCCGGACCTCACGTCCGCCACGTACAGCACGCTCCTGCCGCGCACGCGCCGCACGAACGCCAGCTGCTTGCCGTCCGGCGACGGCGTGGGCCGGATGGAGCCGCCCGGGCCGGTGACGAAGGGCTCCACCTCCTTCGTGTCCAGGTCCAACCGCTGGATGGCGTAGAGCTCCTTGTTCGGGTCCTTGTCGTACTCGAAGGACTTCCCCGGCGTGACGTCCTGGCTGAAGTAGACGTAGCGGCCGTCCGGGGAGAACGCGGGCTCGCCCAGGTCCTTCTGGTCGTTGGCGCGCTCGGTGAGCTTCACGCCCTCGCCGCCCGCGCGGTGGTACATCCACACCTCGCCCGCGCCCAGCGAGCGCCGGCCGGTGAAGTGCTTGCGCGCCACCAGGAACTGGCCATCCGGGCTCCACGCCGGGCTGTTGAGCAGCCGGAACTTCTCCTGCGTCACCGCGCGGGGGTTCTTGCCGTCGCGCTCCATCACCCAGACGTTGTCCCCGCCGCCCCGGTCGCTGGTGAACGCGATGGACTTCCCGTCCGGGCTGTAGCGCGGCTGCATGTCCCACGCCGCGCCGGACGTCAGCGCGCGCGCCTCGCCCCCCGCGATGGGCAGCGCGTAGATGTCCCCCAGCAGGTCGAAGACGAGCTCATCTCCGCGCGGGCTCACGTCCACGTTCATCCACGTGCCCTCGCGCACGTCGATGGGCACCTGGGTGCTGGCCACGCCCGGGGGCGCGTCCACGCTCCACGGGTCCTGCTTCGCGTCCGCCGGCGCCTGCGCGGCGACGGGGGCCAGGGTGCCGCCATCGCCCTCGCTGGCCCGAGCGGCCTCGCGCGCGGTGTCCCCGGGCG
>JAFADT010000653.1 GCA_023424585.1 Pseudomonadota bacterium | reverse complement strand
CGGACGACTTCTTCGAGCTGGGGGGCCACTCGCTCTTGGCGACGCAGGTGCTATCGCGCGTGCGAAGCCTCTTCCGCGTGGACCTTCAGCTGCGGGACGTCTTCAACGCTCCGACGGTGGAGAAGCTGTCCGTCCTCATCGACCAGGCGCTCCAGGCCGGCGCGGGCACGCAGGCGCCCGCCATCGTGCCGCTGCCCCGCGAGGGCCAGCTGCCACTGTCGTTCGCCCAGCAGCGCCTGTGGTTCCTGCACCAGTTGGACGCGTCGAGCCCGGCCTACAACGTGCCCATGGTCCTTCGCCTGAAGGGCTCGCTGGACGTGATGGCGCTGGAGCAGAGCTTCACGGAGCTGGTGCGTCGGCATGAATCGCTGCGCACGTCCTTCCACGTGGCGAACGGGCAGGCCACGCAGGTTATCCACCTGGCGGTGTCGCTGCCGCTCGCGGTGATCAACCTCTCCGACATCCCGGAGCCGGAGCGCCATGAGGAGGTCCGCCGGCTCGCGGACGAGGAGGCCGTGCACCCGTTCCAACTGGCCACCGGCCCGCTGCTGCGCGTGAAGCTGCTCAAGCTGGACGAGGAGGAGCACATCCTCCTGCTCGTCATGCACCACATCGTCTCGGACGGCTGGTCCATGGGCGTGCTGGTGCGGGAGATGGCGGCCTTCTACGAGTCCTTCGCCAACGGCCGCACACCGGTCCTGCCGGAGCTGCCGGTGCAGTACGCGGACTACGCGGGCTGGCAGCGCGGCTGGCTCCAGGGCGAGGTGCTGGAGAAGCAGCTCGGATACTGGAAGCGGCAGCTGACCGGCGCACCTTCCGCGCTGGAGCTGCCCACGGACCGGCCGCGTCCGGCGGTGCAGACGTCGAACGGCGGCAGCGTCCCGGTGAAGCTGGGCCGGGAGCTGACGGAGGCGCTGAAGACCCTGGCGCTGAAGGAGGGCACCACGCCCTTCATGGTCCTCCTGGCAGCGTGGCAGACGCTGCTGTCGCGCTACTCCGGCCAGGACGACATCAGCGTGGGCACGCCCATCGCGGGCCGCCAGCGCGCGGAGACCGAAGGCCTCATCGGCTTCTTCGTCAACACGCTGGTGCTGCGCACGAAGCTGGACGGCGACCCCACGTTCCGCGAGCTCCTGGGTCGCGTGCGCGAGACGACGCTGGGCGCGTACGCGCACCAGGAGGTGCCGTTCGAGAAGCTGGTGGAGGCGCTGGCGCCCACGCGCGACACCAGTCGCACGCCGCTGTTCCAGGTGTCCATGACGCTACAGAACGCGCCGGAGGCGGCGCTCCCGCTGACCGACCTCACGCTGGAAGGCGTGGAGGTGGAGCACCGCACCGCGAAGTTCGACCTGGCGCTGGGCCTCGGGGAGACGGCGAACGGCCTGGAGGGTGGGCTCGAGTTCAACACCGACCTGTTCGACGCGAGCACCGCCGAGCGGATCGCCCGGCACCTGGGTGTGCTGCTGGAGGGCATCGCGGCGAACCCGGATGCGCGCCTGCACCAGCTGCCGCTGCTCACGCCGGAGGACCGCGCGCAGGTGGTGGCGGGATGGAACACCCACGAGCGCTTCCCGGTGGACGCGTGCCTGCACTCGATCTTCGAGGCGCAGGTGGCGCGCACCCCGGGCGCCGTCGCCGTCACCTACGGCGAACAGCGCCTCACGTACCGCGAGCTGGACAGGCGGGCGAACCAGCTGGCGCACCACCTGCGCTCGCTGGGCGTGGGGCCGGAGGTCCTGGTGGGCCTCGCGGTGGAGCGCTCGCTGGAGCTGATGGTCGGCCTGCTCGCCATCCTCAAGGCCGGCGGCGCGTACCTGCCCATGGATCCCGCGTACCCGCGGGAGCGCCTGGAGTTCATGGTGGAGGACGCGCGCGTGCCGGTGGTGATCACCCAGCAGCACCTGCTGGACGTGGTGCCGTCGGGCGCGGCGAAGCGCCTGTGCCTGGACTCGGACGCGGCGCAGTGGGCCTCCGCGCCCACCACCCCGCCGGACAGCGGCGTGGCCCCGCATCACCTGGCCTACGTCATCTACACGTCCGGCTCCACGGGGCGGCCCAAGGGCGCGCAGATCGAACACGCCCAGGTGGTGCGCCTCTTCGACGGCACGAAGCACTGGTTCGACTTCGGCGCGAAGGACGTGTGGACGCTGTTCCATTCGTACGCGTTCGACTTCTCCGTCTGGGAGATGTGGGGCGCGCTGCTGTACGGCGGCAGGCTGGTGGTGGTGCCCTACGAGGTCAGCCGCGCGCCGGCGGACTTCCACGCGCTGCTCAAGCGCGAGGGCGTCACGGTGCTCAACCAGACGCCGTCCGCCTTCCGTCAGCTCATCCAGCACGAGGAGCGCGCGGGGGACCCTGAGGGCCTGTCGCTGCGCACGGTGGTGTTCGGCGGCGAGGCGCTGGAGTTCGGCAGCCTGCGGCCGTGGTACGCGCGCCACGCGGACGACGCGCCGGTGCTCGTCAACATGTACGGCATCACCGAGACGACGGTGCACGTCACCTACCGGGCGCTGAAGGCGGCGGACGCGGAGGGCGGACGCGGCAGCGAGGTGGGTCAGCCCATCCCGGACCTCCAGGTGTACGTGCTCGACGCGCACGGCCAGCCGGTGCCTCCGGGCGTCACGGGGGAGCTGTACGTGGGCGGCGACGGCCTGGGCCGTGGCTACCTGGGC
>JAFADT010000619.1 GCA_023424585.1 Pseudomonadota bacterium | reverse complement strand
GCCTGGGACAGCGCGCGGTGCACGGCCGCGTCCAGCGCGAACACCAGCGCGCCGGACGTGTCCCGGTCCAGCCGGTGCACCACGTAGACCTTGCGGCCCAGCGCGGCCTCCAGCGTGTCGCGCAGGGACGGGCCGCCCTCGCGGCCGGGGATGACGAGCACCCCGGCCGGCTTGTCCACCACCATCACGCCCGCGCCCTCGAAGAGGACGCGGGGAACGTCACCGCTCATTCGTAGTCCGACGCCGGCACGACGGTGATGGGGCCCAGCCCTTCGAGCAGGGGCTTCACCTCCGACGCCTTGCCCAGCACCACGATGACGGGCGGGTCCGCGAACGCGTACTTCTTCGCCACGGCGGCCACGTCCTTCGGCGTCACCGCGCGCAGCCGGTCGCGGAACTTCTCCACCCAGTCGTCGCCCAGGGCGTGCATGCGCATGTCCGCGATGACCGAGGCCACGGACTCGTTGGTCTCCGTGCGCATCGGATACAGGCCGGCCAGGTAGCTCTGCGCGTCCTTCAGCTCGCGGGGCTTGAGGCCCCCGTCGCGCACGCCGTGGATCTCCTTCAGCGCCACGTCGATGATCTCCCGCGTGGACGCCGTCTTGGTGAACGTGGACAGCGCGAAGATGCCGCCCGCGCTCATCGTGTCGAAGTAGGAGCTGACGCCGTAGGTGAGGCCGCGGTTGACGCGGATCTCGTTCATCAGCCGCGACGTGAAGCCACCGCCCAGCGCGATGTTCATCGCCGTGGCCGGGAAGTAGTCCTCGTGGCCCAGCCAGAAGCCCGGGCCTCCCAGGCGCACCTGGGACTGCGTCTGGTCCGGCTTGTCCACCAGCAGCACCGTGCCGGCCTTCGCCAGCGGCTCCTGCTTGCGCGGCAGCATCGGCTGGACATCCGGGCCGCCCGTCCAGCCGGCGAAGGCGCGCTCCGCCTCCGCGGCCACCGTCTCCGGCGCGATGGCGCCCACCACCGTGAGCAGGGACACCCGGGGGCCCATGCACTCGGCGTGGAAGCGGACCACGTCGTCGCGGGTGAAGGTGGACACGGTGCGCTTGTTGCCGCCCATGTCGCGCCCGTACGGATGGTCCCCCCACACGGCGCGCGTGAAGGCGCGGTCCGCGATGGCCGAGGGGTCATCCAGGTCGTTGGCGAACTGCGCCAGCGCGCGCTCCCGGGCGTCCACGACCTCCTGCTCCGGGAACGTGGGCTCGCGCACCACCTGGCCCAGCACGTCGAGCATCTCGGAGAAGTGCTCCGCGGGCGTGGTGAGGTAGACGGACAGCACGTCCTCGTTGACGCCCGCGTAGAGGCTGGCGCCCACGAACTCGATGGCTTCACTGATGCCATCCGCGTCCATGCGCTTCGTGCCCCGGCGCAGCAGGCGCGCGGTGAAGTCCGCCAGGCCGTCCTTGCCCGCCGGGTCGAACACGGCGCCCGCGCGCATCACCAGCCGCACGGACACCAGCGGCAGCGGCCCGCGCTCGGCCGCGATGACCTTCAGGCCCGTGGACGTGGTGCTCTCATGCAGCGCGGGCAGCTTCAGCTCGCCGGTGGCGACGGCCCCGGGTTTCGGCGCGGACGTCAGCTTCTTCACGCGCGCCGGCACGGCCTTCTTCGCCCGCGCGACCTGCTTGCGCGCGACAGTGGCCTGCTTGCGCACGGCCCTGGCAGCCTTGCGGACGGTGCTCTTCACGGAGGCGATCTTTCGGGAGGCCATGGGTTACGCTTCCGCCGTTTCGTCGCCGGTCTCCGCGGCGCCGGCTTCGGGGTGGAGGGTGACCACCGAGCGGCGCTCGGGGGCGAAGTACTTCGCGGCCACGGCCTTCACCTGCTCCGCCGTGACGGAGGCGTAGAAGGTCGGCAGGGACAGGCCCTCGCGCCAGTCGCCGAGCAGCGCCTCGTAGTGGCCCAGGGCGTGGCCCCGGCCGCTGTTGGTGGACAGCTCGCGCAGGTGGTCCGCGCGCAGGTTGTTCTTCGCCTTCTGCAGCTCCTTGTCGGTGACGCCCTCGCGCGCCAGCTTCTCCAGCTCCGCGTACAGCAGGGCCTCCACCTTCGCGGGCTCCGAGTCCGGCTTGAGCTCCAGGTAGAACAGGATGGTCCCCGGGTCGATGCGCCAGCTCCAGTCCAGCATCACCGACACGGCGGCCTTCCGGTCATACACCAGGGACTTCACCAGCCGGCTGCCCTCGCCCTTGGTGAGGATGTACTGGACCACGTCCAGCACCAGCGTGTCCTCGTCGCTGGCGGCCGGGCCCCGGAAGCCGATCATCACCGACGGCGACTGCGCGGGGTGGCGCACCACGGCGCGGCGCTCGCCCTTCTGCTCCGGCTCCGCGTTGAGCACCGGCGCGGGCGTGGGGCCGCGCGGGATGCTCCCGTAGTACTTGCGCACCAGCGCGAGCGTCTTCTTCGGGTCGATGTCCCCGACGATGTAGAGCACCGCGTTGTTGGGCGCGTAGTACGTGCGGAAGTACTGCTGGCAGTCCTCGCGGGTGATGTTCTCGATGTCGGCCATCCACCCGATGACGGGCCAGCGGTACGCGTGCGCCTTGTAGACGAGCGTGCCCAGTTCCTCGTCCA
>JAFADT010000575.1 GCA_023424585.1 Pseudomonadota bacterium | reverse complement strand
CCAGCTTGAAGCGGCCGCCCATCCGCGCGGACTCCTCGCGGTTCGCCAGCACCAGCCCCATGCCCAGCAGGCGGGGAATCCACAGCAGCGCCAGCGACAGGCCCATCAGCCGCAGCGCGCCCACCGTGTCGAACGCGTCTCCGCCCGGCAGCGTGGACTGGAAGCCCACCAGCGTCGCGGGCGAAAAGAACCACTCGTGCAGCGCGGCGAACAGGCCCGCCACCAGGAAGATGAGCCACAGGGGCGACGCCACGTAGGACATCACGCCCATGAGGAAGTGCATCCGGCTCATGGGATGCAGGCCGCCCGCCATCACCAGCCCCAGGTGCTGGAGGTTGCCCTGGCACCAGCGGCGGTCGCGCTGCGCGTAGGCGAGCAGGTCCGGCGGCGGCTGCTCGTAGCTGCCCCCCAGTTCCGGCACCAGCCACACCGTGTAGCCGGCGCGGCGCATCAGCGCGGCCTCCACGAAGTCGTGGCTGAGGATGTGGCCGCCGAAGGGCTGCTGGCCTGGCAGCACCGGCAGGCCGCAGTGCTCGATGAAGGGCGCCATGCGCAGGATGGCGTTGTGGCCCCAGTAGTTGGAGTCCCCCAACTGCCACGCCGCCGCGCCCGCGGCCACGACGGGCCCGTACACGCGCCCCGCGAACTGCTGCAGCCGCGCGAACAGCGTGGAGCGCCCCACGTTCTGCGGCGGCACCTGGAGGATGCCCGCGCCCGGGTTCAGCTCCATCAGGCGGGCCATCTGCACCACGCTGTCGCCCGCCATCAGGCTGTCGGCGTCCAGCACCAGCAGGAAGTCGTAGCGGCGGCCCCAGCGCTCGCAGAACTCCGCCAGGTTGCCGGCCTTCTTGGCCGTGTTGTCGGAGCGGCGGCGGTAGAAGATGCGCCCCTGCCCGCCCACCCGGCGGCACAGCTCCGACCACGCCAACTCCTCCGCCACCCACGACTCCGCCCGCGTGGAGTCGCTCAGCACGTAGAAGTCGAACGCGTCCAGCTGCCCCGTCGCCGCGATGGACTCATAGGTGGCCTGCACGTGCGCGAACACGGCGGCCGGGTCCTCGTTGTAGACGGGCATCACCACGGCGGTGCGGCGCGAGAGGGGCTTCGCCGCCTCTTCTTCCGTGGGCCAGCGCAGCCCCGGCACCCGCTGGTTCAGCGCCAGTTGGATGAAGCCCGCGACGCCGCTCCAGAACGACAGGGCGATCCACGCGAAGCACACCGTGAACAGGCCCAGCACGAACAGCTCCGGCACCGTGGTGCCGTGCGCCGCGAGCAGGCGGTGCATCTCCACCGAGGCGAACCCGGTGGACAGGGCCGCCAGTCCCAGCACCATGACGCGGCGGGGACGCGCCAGGGCCGGAGTGTAGGGTTGGGCGTTCATGCGGACTCCGGGCTCCCGTGCGGCTTGGATGTGGGCGGTGCCGCGCCTAGCGCGACGGCGACACGCCCGCCGGGCTGGTGGCGGGACGCAGCCAGCGGCGCAGCATGTCCATGAAGGGATTGAGCACGAGCTGCTGCTCGCGCATCTGGCAGGGCACCTCCGCCGGGGCGGACATGGGCACTGCTTCACACACCGCCCGGCGCCAGGCCTCCGGCAGCGAGGACGGGGCGCGCATCAGCACGTCCGCGCCCCAGCGCGCGCCGCCCACCAGCACGAACGCGGCCCGGCCCCGCACCAGCAGCGACGGCCCCACGTGCGCCGGCCCGAGCACCTCCGCCAGCCACCCCTCCACCCGCCACCGCGCGAGCGCCAGCGCGGCCTCCGGCGACAGGGACAGCTCGCGCGTGCCCAGGACCCAGCCCGCCAGCTTCTCCAGGTCGCCGCGGCCGGTGAAGCCGAAGTCCTGGAAGAAGCCCACCAGCGCGGCGCGGGTGTCCGCGCGGGGCGCCTGGGGCATCGCCGGAGCGAAGGAGATGAACGGGTGCGTGGTCACGGAATCCACAGGTAGCTCCAGGTCTCGGTGAGGGTCTCGGAACCGCGTTTCAGGAAGCAGCGCAGCTCGACGGGGCCTTCTCCGTCGGGCAGGAGCTCGAAGGCCGCGCGGAAGCCGCCGGAGACGGCGTGGACCTCCGCGCGCGGGTGCAGCACCTGGCCGCTCGAGGCGGTGACGACCGCCTCCACCGGGCCCGTGCCCTCGCTGCTGGCCTTCGTGAAGTCGAGGACGAAGCGGCGCGCCCCCGGCTTGCTGCCCGCCGCGACACGCGTCGCCGCGACGGTGGAACCTCCGGCCTTCGCGCCCTCGGGGGAGAAGCCCCAGGACAGCCGGTAGGAGAAGCGAAGCTGTGAACCCGCCTGCACCGGCGCGTCCGGCACCCAGAAGGCCACGATGTTGTCGTGGATCTCCTCGCGGGTCGGGATCTCCACCAGCCGCACGGACCCCGCGCCCCAGTCCCCCACCGGCTCCACCCAGGCGCCCGGACGGCGCTCGTAGCGCGCCTCCAGGTCCTCGTAGCTGGTGAACGCCTGGTCGCGCTGCAACAGGCCGAAGCCCGACAGCCCGTCCGTGTGGAAGCTGCTCATCTGGAGCTGCTTCGGGTTCTTCAGCGGGCGCCACAGCCGCTCGCCGCCCTTCATCCACACGGAGATGCCGTCGGAGTCGTGCACCTCCGGGCGGAAGTCGTCGAAGTCGCCCGGGTCGTTCTCCCCGAAGAGGAACATGCTGGTGAGCGGCGCGATGCCCAGCTGGCGCACCGCCTTGCGCGCGAACACCGTCGCGTCCACGTCCATCACCGTGCGCTCACCGGGGTGGATGGCGAAGCGATACGCGCCCGTGACGCTGGGGCTGTCCATCAGCGCGTGCACCACCACCGCGTCCGCGCCCTTCGCCGGCGTCTCCAGCCAGAACTCGCGGAACGTGGGGAACTCCTCGCCCCCCGGCTGCGCCGTGTCGATGGCGAGCCCCCGCGCGGACAGCCCGTACAGGTTGTCCTTGCCGAGCGCGCGGAAGTAGCTGGCGCCCAGGAACACCGCCAGCTCGTCGTAGTAGTCCGGCGTGTTGAGCGGCGCGTTGACGCGGAAGCCCGCGAAGCCGTTCACCTTGCCCTTGGGCGGCGTGCCCACCAGGGGGCCATAGGTGAACTGGTCCGTGGAGAAGGGCACCGGGCGCGCCTTGCCGCCCTCCACCACGTTCACGGCCACCGGCCGCGTGTAATAGAAGCCCGGGTGGAAGAACTGCGCCCGGAACGGCAGCCCCTGCTCACGCCACAGCGACGCGGTGTCGCGGAAGCGGATGTCCCGGTACTGGTCGTAGGTGATCTTCTCGAAGGACGGAGGCACCCCGATGGGCGGCTCCTGGTACGGCTTCGCCGCGAGCGCGCGGGCCTTCTCCTCCACCGTCGCCGCGGAGAACCCCGAGGCCTTCACCGCCGCCCCCACCTTGGGCTGCTGGGCGCACGCCAGCGCCGCCACGCACAGCCCCAACCCCCAGGCCATCCCCACCGTCTGTCGCTGCCACCGCTTCAAGTCCCGCTCCTCCCAGGGGCCCACCGACCGCGCCAGGACGGCGCGACGCGGCAAAGGCTAGCAACGGTTGTGCCAGGCGACAGGAGGCGGGAGTTTTCCCAATCATTCCAAGGGCCTGCCCAAGGCCGGCCCCAGTGAGTTGCTTGCCGCTCAAATGATTTCGGTGGCTTGAGAGGGCGCTGAGAGAGGGGGCCGGCGGCGCCTGGACTGGGGGGTTGTGGACGATGCGGACAGGGGGCCAACAGCCCTGTCCGAAATCTCCACAGCGGCATGGGGCAGGCAGGCGGGGAGGATTTCCCGGGACATTGGCCCCCATTGCAGGCAGTGTGGCCGGGCCCTGGGAGGGCGCCGGGAATCCGCCCGGCGACCCAGGGGTTCCAATTCGTTCGCAGGTGCCTCGGGCCGCTGCTTGGCCTGACCGCGTACCGCCAGGCGCCCCCGTCATTCGGCGGGAGGGCGCGCTGCGCGGTCGGTCCCCCGCCGGAGGGGGAGTGCGCCGACCCTTCTCATTCGGGATTTCATGACTTTCGACGAACTGCAGTTGACCGATTCGCTCCTCAAGGCCGTCAAGGCGGAGGGTTACTCCACGCCGACGCCCATCCAGGCGAAGGCAATTCCCCACGCCCTCGCGGGCAAGGATGTGTTGGGCGTGGCCCAGACGGGCACGGGCAAGACGGCGGCGTTCGCGCTGCCCATCCTCCAGCGGCTGTCGGCCAAGGCGCCCGCGGGCGGCGCGCGGCCGGTGCGCTGCCTGGTGCTGACGCCCACGCGCGAGCTGGCCAGCCAGGTGAGTGACAGCTTCGCCACCTACGGCAAGCACCTGCCCCTGCGCCACGCGGTGGTGTTCGGCGGCGTGGGGCAGACCCCGCAGGTCCAGGCGCTGCGCCAGGGCGTGGACATCCTGGTGGCGACGCCGGGGCGCCTGTTGGATCTCATCGACCAGGGCCACGTGACGCTGCGGGCGCTGGAGGTGTTCGTGCTGGACGAGGCGGACCGCATGCTGGACATGGGGTTCATCCACGACGTGCGGCGGGTCATCAAGGTGCTGCCGCCGGTGCGCCAGACGCTGTTCTTCAGCGCGACGCTGCCGCCGGACATCATGGACCTGGCGCGCAACATCCTGAAGGACCCGGTGCGCGTGGAGGTGACGCCCGCGTCCAGCACCGCGGAGACGGTGAGCCAGCAGGTGTACTTCGTGGAGCGCGAGGAGAAGCGCGCGCTGCTCACGCACCTGTTGAAGGACGCGACGGCGATCCCGCGGGCGCTGGTGTTCACGCGCACGAAGCACGGCGCCAACCGCGT
>JAFADT010000500.1 GCA_023424585.1 Pseudomonadota bacterium | reverse complement strand
CCGTGTGCCTGGCGGACTTCTTCATCACGAAAATCACGCTCTACTTCTGAAGCCGCCCGCACCATGCGCAAGGCCCGCCACCACAGCGACCCCGCCGTCCCGTTCAGCTTCCGCAAGCCCACGCCGGGCGAGGAGCTCATCCGCTTCGACGGGCTCATCAAGCAGTTCGGCGCCAAGCGCATCTACGACGGCGTGGACCTGGACGTGCGCGCCGGCGAGACGCTGGTGGTGCTGGGCGGCTCCGGCGTGGGCAAGAGCGTGCTGCTCAAGTGCCTCATCGGCCTCCTGCACCCGGACGGCGGCAGCATCCTGTTCGAGGGCTACGACCTGGCGAAGTTCTCCGAGGAGCAGTTCCTGGAGGTCCGCAAGCACGTGGCCATGGTGTTCCAGGGCGCGGCGCTGTTCGACTCGCTCAGCGTGGCGGACAACGTGGCGTACCCCCTGCGCGAGCACTTCCCCACCATGTCCCGCGCGGAGATCCAGAAGCGCGTGGCGGAGAAGCTGGAGCTGGTGGACCTGCCCAACACGGAGAAGCTGATGCCTTCGGACCTGTCCGGCGGCATGCGCAAGCGCGTGGGCCTGGCGCGCGCCATCGCCACGGAGCCGGAGGTCATCCTCTGGGATGAGCCCACCACGGGGCTGGACCCCGTCACCACGCAGACCATCAACGAGCTGATTGATTCGATGAAGCAGCGCCTGGGCGCCACGTCCATCGTCGTCACGCACGACATGGTGAGCGCCTTCGTGCTGGCGGACCGGATGGCCATGCTGGCCAACCGCAAGATTGTCCAGGTGGGCACCCCGGAGGAGATGCGCCGCTCCCAGGTGCCGGAGGTGCGCGCCTTCATCGACGCGCGCCGCCTGGAGCTGAACCCCCGGGGAACACCATGAGTCTCTTCACCTCGACCCCCAAGGAGAAGCGCCTGGCCGTGAGGGCGGGCCTCTTCGTCGCCGTGGGCCTCGCCGTGGCCGGCGTCGTCGTCTTCTTCATCGGTCGCGAGTCCAACCTCTTCCAGCGCCAGGTCATCTTCCGCGCCTACTTCCAGAGCGTGGACGGCCTGAGCGACCAGTCCCCCGTGTGGATTGGCGGCCTGAAGGTGGGCCGCGTGAACAGCGTGTCCTTCTCCGAGGACCTCTCGGACAGCCGCTTGCAGGTGGAGTTCCAGGTGGCCGGCGTCTACGCGGGCCGCGTCCGCGCGGACTCCGTGGCCCGCCTCACCAGCATGGGCGTGCTGGGCGACAAGGCGGTGGACATCTCCCTGGGCAGCGCGGACCAGCCGCCCATCGAGCCCGGCGGCGTCGTGAAGTCCGCCACCGGCGGGGACCTGTCCAAGCTGATGTCCAGCGCCAGCCGGGTGATGGAGAACTCCGTCGAGATCAGCGAGTCCCTCAAGGACGCCGTGAAGACCTACGCGAACCCGGACCTGTCGAAGGACCTGGCCCGGAGCGTCGCCTCGCTGCGCAACATCATCGAGGAGGTGGAGAAGGGCAACGGCGCCCTGCACGCCCTCATCTACGACCCGCGCATGGGCCAGGAGGTGAGCACGCTGCTCTCCAACGCGTCCGGCGCCGCGAAGCGCCTGGACGGGGCCCTGGGCCACGTGGAGGCCCTCCTGGGGGAGGTCCGCCGCGGCGACGGCACCGCGCACGCGCTCATCTACGGCCAGGACGGCGCGGTGGCCATGCGCGAGCTGGGCGAGGCGGCCGGCCAGCTCGCGGGCCTGCTGGAGGACGCGAAGAAGAGCCCCAACGGCGCCGTGCACCAGCTCGTCTACGGCGACGCGAAGGGCATGTTCGCGGACCTGGGCAGCGCCGCCGCGGACATCAAGCAAATCACCGCCACCGTGGCCCGGGGCGACGGCACCCTGGGCGCGCTCGTCAACGACCCCACCGTCTACGACGACCTGCGCGAGGTGCTGGGCAACGTGAAGCGCAACCGCATCCTCCGCGCCCTGGTGCGCTTCTCCCTGAGCAACCGCGAGTCCCTGGAGCAGGTGGGCGCTCCCCAGACGGCGCCCACCCCGCTCACGCCCGACGACGCCGGCACCCCCGCGAAGCCCGACGCCGCGCCCCCCGCCCCCTGAGCCTTCCAGGGCGTCCGGGAAGAGGCGCGCGCCGGGCCGTGGCCGGTCTTCCGCCGCCGGGGTCCCCGTTCAGGGGGCTCCGGCGTCTTTCTTCTTTGAAATGAAACACAGACAGGCCGCACCTCCGCCCGCGACGCCTGGTTTGCCTTCATCGGTTTTTGGAGTGAATTCAGGTTTCCAGCGCCCATTGACTTGAGCGGGTTGTTCCGTGTATTTCCGCCTCCCCACTTTCCGAGGAGTTGGGAAAATGCTTCGTCACGTCGCGCAGCGTGGTGGCCGTATCGCGGTGGTCGTTGGCACCCTGATGTCCCTGGCGGGCTGTAACAACGCCCCGACCTCCGAGGAGCCGACTCCAGCTCCCGCGGAGGAGACCACCCACGCGGAGGCCATTCCGCACCGTGGCTGCGCGACCGTGGAGCCGTCCGCCGACGAGAAGCTGGAGATTGAAGCGGCGATCGCCGGCCGCGTGCAGGCGAAACGCGCGGTGGGCTCGGTGAACGTGCCGGTCTACGTCCACGTCATCCGCAAGGGGACGGGCGTGGCCAACGGCGACGTTCCGGACTCGCAGATCACCGCGCAGATGAACGTGCTGAACGCGGCGTACGCCAACACCCCGTTCAAGTTCACCCTGGCCGGCACGGACCGCACGACCAACGCGTCGTGGTTCAACCTGGCGCAGGGCAGCACCAACGAGAAGAACATGAAGAACTCCCTGCGCAAGGGTGGCAAGGAGTCGCTGAACCTCTACACCGCGAACCTCAGCGGCGGCCTGCTGGGCTGGGCGACCTTCCCCTCCAGCTACACCAGCCAGCCGAAGATGGACGGCGTGGTCATCCTCTTCAGCAGCGTCCCCGGCGGCACGGCGTCCCCCTACAACCTGGGCGACACGGGCACGCACGAGGTCGGCCACTGGCTGGGCCTGTACCACACGTTCCAGGGCGGCTGCTCCGGCTCGGGTGACTCCGTCAGCGACACGCCGCCGGAGGCCTCGCCCGCGTACGGCTGCCCGGTGGGCCGCGACACCTGCTCGGGCGGCGGCGTGGACCCCATCTACAACTTCATGGACTACACGGACGACAGCTGCATGAACTCGTTCACCGCCGGTCAGGTGTCCCGCGCGGACAGCGTGACCGCGACGTACCGCTAGGCCGCGGCCTCGCCTCCTGGAGTCCCGGACGCCGGAGTCCCCCACTGCACGGGGCTCCGGCGTCTTCGTTTTCCAGCGTGGACAACCCGGCACGCGCTGCTCACAGTGGGGGACCGCCCTCCGCCGTCTCATCCGGAGGGGGCCTTCAGGAGGGTATGGCGCCGTGAGAGACCTGTTGATGATTCCCGGGCCGGTGGACGTGGACGCGGAGGTGCTGCAGGCGATGTCCGGGCCGGTGCCCGGGCACCTGGACGCGGGCTTCATCGCCACCTTCGGCCGGGCCCTGAAGCGCCTGCGCGAGGTGTCGCTCGCCCCCGGCTCGCAGCCCTTCGTCGTCTCCGGCAGCGGCACGCTGGCCATGGAGCTCGCCGTGGCGAACGTCGTCGAGCCCGGCGACCGCGCGCTGGTGGTGAACACCGGCTACTTCAGCGACCGCATGGCCCACATCCTGGAGCGGCACGGCGCGAAGGTGACGCACGTGCGCGCGGGCGCCGTGGGCAGCTCCCCGGACGTGGCCCAGGTGGAGGCGGAGCTCCAGCGCGGCGGCTTCAAGCTGATGACCGCCACCCACGTGGACACCTCCACCGCGGTGCTCGCGCCCGTGGAGCCGCTGGTGAAGGCCGCGCGCCAGCACGGCGTCCTCTCCGTGGTGGACGGCGTGTGCGCCACCGCCGGCGAGGCCTTCCACCAGGACGCGTGGGGCGCGGACGTGTACCTCACCGCCAGCCAGAAGGCGGTGGGCGTGCCCCCGGGCCTCGCGCTCCTCACCGTGAGCCCCCGCGCGCTCGCCGCGTGGAGGGCCCGCAAGGCGCCCGTCGCCAGCGTGTACTCGGACTGGGCGGAGTGGCTGCCGGTGATGGAGGCCTACGAGGCCGGCAAGCCCGCCTACTTCGCCACCCCGCCCACGCCCCTGGTGTGCGCGCTGGACGTGAGCCTGGGGCAGATCCTCGCGGAGGGCATGGAGGCCCGCTTCGAGCGCCACCGCCGCATGGCCCGCGCCTTCCGCGCCGCCTGGGGCGCGCTGGGCCTGCGCCTCGTCCCCGCATCGGAGGCCGTGGCCGCCAACACCCTGAGCGCCGTGTACTACCCGGACGGCGTGGACGCGACGCTCGTGGGCCGCGTGAAGGCCCAGGGGGTGGCCATCGCCGGCGGCCTCCACCCCGAGATCAAGGCGCGCTACTTCCGCGTGGGCCACATGAACCGCGTCAGCGCCGGCGACGTGCTCGTCACCGTGGGCGCCATCGAGCGCGCCCTGCGCGCCGCCGGTCACCGCCCCGCCGCCCCCGGGACGGCCGTCTCCGCCGCCCAGGCCATCCTCTCCGAGTAGGACTCGGAGTGTGGGGCGCGGCCCTCATCCCTTCTCAGGGCTCAAGAGAAGCCGTCCGTGCCCCCATTAGAATTGGATAAGCTGGAAGATAATGACAGGTACTTCCTGGCTTCCATGTTTTTCTTGCCGCTTCGCTGGAATTATGTGATTTAGCTGCACGGTGTGGGCGGGGCGTGGGCCCCGGCACCTGTGAGGGGGAAGGGCCGCGCTGGAGGATGGGACCTGGGCAACGGGGGGGCCTGATTCCAGCGCTTGAAGCAGGAGTGTCGGTATGGATCGCGGACCCGTGGAAGGTTCGTCGAAGGCGGCGGCGGTCGGGGTGGCGGAGGGCGCGGAGTGGCACCTGGCGGAGCGGTGCCTGGCCGCGACAGCGGAGGATGGCGCGCGGGGGATGTTCTTCCTGGGCGTGGCCGGGGTGGTGGGCTTTCTCCAGGGCGAGGCGTCCGGCGCGAGGTGCCTGGCGGCGTCCGGGCTCAAGGACCTGAACCCCGCGGACCTGTACCCGGTGACGCACTTCCTCCCGATGGCCGCCGAGGCGACGCGGCTCCTGCGCCCCCAACTGGGCGACTGGGAGCAGGCGCTGCGGTACATCGGGACGCAGGCCACGGTGGACTTCCTGTCCTCCATGTTCGGCCGGGAGCTGATGCAGTCCGCCGCCGGCAACCCCCGGCGGATGCTCCAGCACATGGCCGAGGGCTACCGCGCCGCGGTGTCCTACGGCGAGCGCAGCGTGCTCTGGACGGGCGACCACAGCGCCCGCTTCGTGATGCGCCGGGACTTCATGCCCGTGCCGTACCACGAGGGCGTGCTCCAGGCCGCCCTGGAGGCGGTGGGCGCGCAGGACATCCAGGTGCACGGGCGGCAGCTGTCCCTGCTGGACAGCGAGTACGACGTCTCCTGGTAATACATGAATACCCCGCGTGCGCGCGGGGGCCGGACGCGGGACGTTCACCAGCCACCGCTCGGTGCTGAACGTCCGCCATTTCTCCCGCTGGCGTGACAGGCAGGGCCACTAGCATGTGCTGAAAGAGGCCCACACCCCACGGGAGGAGTCACGCAAATGGATGCAGCACGAGGCTCCCGGCCGGTGGGGCATGCTCAGCCCCCGGAGCTGACCGGCGTGGCCCGGGCATGACGCCCTTCCGGCTGTTGCTGGTGGAGGACAGCGTCAACGACGCGGCGCTGGTGACGGCGGAGCTGGAGCAGTCGGGCTACCTCCCCACGGCCCGGCGCGTGGAGACGCTGGAGGCGCTGCGCGACGCGCTGGCCTCCGAGCCGTGGGACCTGGTGCTGTGCGACTACCGGCTGCCGCGCTTCAACGCGCTGGACGTGCTGGCGCTGCTGCACGCCCGGGGGTGGGACGTGCCCCTCATCGTGCTGTCCAGCCAGCTGAGCGAGGAGCAGGCCGTCACGCTGATGAAGGCGGGCGCGCGCGATTGCTTCTCCAAGGACCGGCTGGCCCGGCTGGGGCCGGCGGTGGCGCGCGAGCTGGAGGAGACGCGCGTGCGGCGCGAGCGCGCGCGGGCGGAGCTGGACCGCGACATCCTGGCCAGGGCCAGCGAGCTGCTCACGGCGTCCCTGGAGCAGGCGGCGCGGTTGGACCAACTGGTGCAACTGATGGTGCCCCGGGTGGCGGACTGGTGCGCCTTCTTCCTCCAGGACCCGGACCAGGGCGGCCTGCGGCTGGTGGCGCTGGCGCACCCGGACGCGGAGCGGCGCGCCCTCGCGTGGACGCTGGACCAGCGCTTCCCGCTGGACCCCCAGGCCGCCGCGGGTCCCGCGCACGTGCTGCGCACCGGCCAGCCGGAGTTCATTCCGGACGTGCGCCAGCGCCCGGTGCTCATCACGAAGGACGCGGCGCACCAGCGCGCCATCGAGGGGCTGGGGCTGCGCTCCGTGGTGAACGTGCCCCTGCCCGGCAACGAGGGCCGGCTGGGCGTGCTGTCCATGGGCACGCTGGGCGAGCGCGTGCTCGCGCCGGTGGACCTGGCGCTGGCGCAGGAGCTGGCGCGCAGGACGGGGCTGGTGCTGGAGAACGCGCGGCTCTTCCAGGAGGCCCGTGAAGCGGTCCGCCTGCGCGACGAGTTCCTCACCGTGGCCGCGCACGAGCTGCGCACCCCGCTCACCACGCTGCGGCTCCAGCTGGGCACGCTCCTGCAGCGCTCGGAGGCGCACAAGCTGGAGCCGGACGTGGTGACGCGGCTGGAGCGCAGCGTGCGCCAGGTGCGCCGGCTGGGCACGCTGGTGGAGGGCCTGCTGGACGTGTCGCAGCTGTCCAGCGGCGAGCTGTCCCTGATGCCCGAGCACTTCGACCTGGAGGAGCTGGTCGCGGAGGTGCTGGAGCGCTACCAGGCGGAGGCCCGCGCGGCCGGGTGCGAGCTGCGCCAGTCCCCCCGCCGCGGGCTCTGGGGGACGTGGGACCGGCTCCGGGTGGACCAGGCGGTGGCGGCGTTGATCTCCAACGCGCTCAAGTTCGGTCCGGGCCGGCCGGTGGAGGTGGACGTGGGGCGGGAAGGGAGCTTCGCGCGCATCCAGGTGCGCGACCGGGGCATCGGCGTGCCCGTGGACCAGGTGGAGCGCATCTTCGAGCGCTTCGGCCGCGCGGTCAGCTCGCACTCGTATGGCGGCCTGGGCCTGGGGCTCTACCTCGCCCGCCGCGCCGCGGAGGCGCACGGCGGACGGGCCTGGGCGGAGCCCACCGCGGGCGAGGGCGCGCGCTTCACGCTGGAGCTGCCGCTGGAGAGGGAGGCGCGCGAGTGAGCCGGCCGGTGCTGGTGGTGGATGACGACACGGACCTGCGGGAGGCGCTGGAGGAGGTCCTGCGCGACGCGGGCTACACCGTGTTCGGCGCCGGCAACGGCCTCCAGGCGCTGGAGGTGCTCCGCCGGGAGCCGGTGCAGCCGGCCCTGGTCCTGCTGGACATGATGATGCCGGTGATGGACGGCGCCACCTTCGGCCGGCAGATGCGCCAGGTGGAGGCGTGGCGGGACATCCCCGTGCTCGTCTTCTCCGCCTCCGCCAACGCGCGCCAGGTCGCGGAGGAGATGGGCGCCTGCGGCTACCTGCGAAAGCCGGTGGACGTGGAGACGCTCCTCAAGGCCGTGGCGGCCAACAAGGCCCCCGAGGCCCCCTGAGACCCGGAGTCACCCGGGGTCACCTGGAGTGTGTGTCCTCCCTCGCAGGCGGCCTGGCGCGTCCGTGTTGACGCTGCGCGCAGGCCGCTGATAAGTGCGTCCTTAACACTTTCAAGCGAGGCCTGTCCGATGAATCCCCACATGCTCGCCCAGCTCCTGGTCCAGCTCATCGTCATCATCGCAGTGTCCCGGCTGATCGGCCGGGGCGCACGCTGGCTGGGGCAGCCCCTGGTCATCGCGGAGGTGGTGGCGGGCATCGCGCTGGGCCCGTCGCTCCTGGGCTGGCTGGCGCCGGACGCCATGCGCTGGCTGTTCCCTCCGGACTCCATGCCGTTCCTGAAGATGCTGGCCGAGGTCGGCCTGGTGCTCTTCATGTTCCTGATTGGCCTGGAGCTGGACCCCAAGCTGCTCAAGGGGCGGGGCCACGCGTCGGTGGCCATCAGCCACTCCAGCATCATCACCCCGTTCGCCCTGGGCGCGGTGGCGGGCGCGCTGTGGCTCTACAAGTCGCTGTCCAGCCCGGACGTGCCGTTCTCCTCGTTCGTGCTGTTCATGGGCGTGTCCATGAGCATCACGGCCTTCCCGGTGCTGGCGCGCATCCTCACGGAGCGCGGGCTGATGCAGTCGAGGCTGGGCGCCATCGCCATCGCGTGCGCGGCGGTGGACGACGTGACGGCGTGGTGCATCCTGGCGTTCGTGGTGTCGCTGGTGCGCGCGTCGGACCTGGCGCACGCGGCGCTCACCACGGTGTTCGCGCTGCTCTACATCGGCTTCATGCTGCTGCTGGTGAAGCCGTTCCTCGCCCGGCTGGGCGCGCGCGTGGCCAACCGCGAGGGGCTCACCCAGAACGTGGTGGCCATGACGATGATCCTCCTGCTCGCCTCCGCGTGGACCACCGAGTCCATCGGCATCCACTCGCTCTTCGGCGCCTTCATGTTCGGCGCGGTGATCCCCAAGGAGGGCGGGCTGGCGGCGGCGCTGGCGGAGAAGCTGGAGGACGTGGCCGTCGTGCTGCTGCTGCCCGTGTTCTTCGCCTTCAGCGGCCTGCGCACGCAGCTGGGCCTGCTGGACACGCCGGAGGCGTGGCTCACGTGCGGCGCCATCATCGCCCTGGCGTGCCTGGGCAAGTTCGGCGGCAGCGCGGTGGCCGCGCGCCTCACCGGCCTGCGGTGGCGGGAGGCGGGGGCCGTGGGCGTCCTGATGAACACGCGCGGCCTGATGGAGCTCATCGTGCTCAACCTGGGCCTGGACCTGGGCGTCATCTCGCCCACGCTCTTCACGATGATGGTCATCATGGCGCTGGTCACGACCTTCATGACCACGCCGCTGCTGCGCCTGCTGTACTCGCCGGAGGAGCTGGCGCGCGAGAAGCTGGTGCAGGCGCCGGAGCCGTCGCTGGCCCCGTCCGCGTACACGGTGCTC
>JAFADT010000363.1 GCA_023424585.1 Pseudomonadota bacterium | reverse complement strand
GCGCGTGGTGGCGCGGCTGGACGGCGAGCAGCTCACGTTCCTGTCGCTCGCGGAGGCCATCGGCCTGCCGCGCATGCCGCTCGCGCTGGATTCGGGGCGGCGGCAGACGGCGGTGCTCCTGTCCCTGGGCGAGGAGCGCGTGCTGTACGCCATCGACGAGGTGGTGGGGCAGCAGGAGCTGGTGGTGCGCTCGCTGGGCAAGCACCTGCGGGACGTCACGCACCTGGCGGGCGCGGCGGTGCTGGACGACGGCCGCGTGGTGCCGGTGCTCAACGCGCCGGAGCTCTTGCGCGCGGCCAAGCCGGACACGCGCACCTCCACGGGCGAGTCCAAGCTGCCGCGCATCCTGGTGTGCGACGACTCGCTCACCACGCGCTTCGCGATGAAGTCCCTGCTGGAGATCGCCGGCTACCCGGTGGTGACGGCGTCGGACGGCGAGGAGGCGTGGCAGGTGCTGGAGCGCGTGCACTGCCACCTGGTGGTCAGCGACTGGCAGATGCCCCGGCTGGACGGCGTGGGCCTGGCGCGGCGGATCAAGGGCCACCCCATGTTCCGGCGCACGCCCATCATCCTGGTGACGTCGCTGGACAGCAACGAGGACCGCGCGGCCGGCCTGGAGGCGGGCGCGGACGGCTACCTCGTCAAACGCGAGGTGGAGCGCGGCAAGCTCCTGGAGCTCGTGCGCCAGCTGCTGCCCAGCTCCGCCGCCTGAGGCGGGGCAGGGAAGGGCAGGCGGGAGCCCACGACGCCCCGGCCTTCGCCTGCTGCGAGGAGCGGGGTGGACCCGGGGGAAGACCCCTGCGTGCCTTCCGCCCGGCGTCTCCTGCCTGCTCGGGCCCTCAGCGGTGGGCGGGGGCGGGAAGGGCCTCATCCCCGGGCACCCGCAGGGTGAGCTCCAGGCGGGGCTCCACGGCCACGGCCAGCGTGCCTCCCAGGCGGCCCGCCAGCTGCCGCAGCACCGCCTCCGCGCGCGCCGGCAGGGCCGCGCCAGGGCACGTCCGGACGCGCAGGAGCCAGTGGGAGGACTCCAGGGCCGGGCCCAGGTGGACGTCCACGGCCACGGCGCCCGCGGTGCCTCGGGCCAGGGTGCGCGCCAGGAGCTCCCAGTCCGCGCGGGTGCCTCGCACGGGCACGGTCCGCTCCCCGGGCAGGCTCAGGGCTGAAGTGGCGCGGCCTCGCATGGGCGCGAACGCCTTCGTCAGCACGGGGCGCAGGTCGTCCAGGCCCGGCGCGGGGGGCGACAGGCGCCGGTCGATGAGCTCCTTCTGGTCCGCGGCGACCTTGGCGATCCGCTCCAGGTAGCGCTGTGCCTGCGCGCTCAGCGGTCCGCCGGTGCCCTTGAGCAGCATGTCCACGTAGCCCTTCATGACCATGAGGGGCGTGCGCAGGTCGTGCGCCGCGCGCGAGCGCCGCCTGTCCAGCGCCTTCACGGTGCGCTCCAGGCGCAGCTTCGCTTCCAGCAGGCGGGCCTGCCGCGCGCCCTGGGCCACCTCGCGCGCGTGCGCCGCGAGCAGCGCCGGAGCGAACGCGCTGAAGCGCGCCACCACGTTCCGCTGCGACGTCGCCAGGGGCGCCGGCCAGACCTCCAAGACGGAGGGCCGCTTCGTGGTGCCCGTGTCCCTGGCTTCCGCGCGACGGGCGGGGACGTTGCCCACCTTCATCACGCACACGCGTCCTTCATAGAGGGCCGCGCCGGTCGCGCCGGTCAGCCGCATGGACGCCTTCAGGAGCGCCTCCAGGCCCGCTCGCGTTCCTCCGCGCAGCGCCTGCTCGGCCACCGCCGTCAGCGTCGTTTCCATCCTTGCATCGAGGTCGTCCTCGATGCGCCGCCCCATCCAAGCCCCAGCCCGCACGTGCCAAGGAATGGCCATGCCCCGCGAGAGGCGCAACGGCTCCATTGGGGAGCACTTCCGTTCCGCACCGGGCAGCAATCCTTTACCCACGGCGGGTGGATCAGGCGGACATTTTTACCGCCGTACGGGCAGGGCCCGCGCGCCAACCCCTTGCTCTTGCTGGGAAAAGGTTTTGGCCAGCCGCTTGCTATCACCTGCCCCCGTGAGGCTGGGCGGGAAGGGGCGGATGGGGACTCTCGATTACTACGCGGCGATGGCTCGCATGGCGCCGGGGGCGCTCGCGAAGAGCGCGGTGCGCCGGGTCCAGGGCGTCGCACGGCAGGCGCTGTACCGCCGCCGGGAGCAGGTGGACGAGGCGCAGCTGCTGGCGTCCTTCGGCGCCACCCGCGCCGAGGACCTGGTGACGCTCGCGCTGGATCACCGCACGTCGCGCGCCTGGTGCGAGCTGTCGCAGCGCGAGTCCGCCCGCGCCGCCATCGAGAGGCTCCCGGGCGCGAAGGCGCGCACGCTTGAGCGCGCCGCGCGGGCGCTCCGTCAGGAGTGGGACGTCTTCGGCACCCGGGTGTCCTTCGGCGAGGGCAGGGCGGTGGACTGGTCCCTGGAGCCGGTGAGCGGCCGGCGCTATCCGGTGGCCCCCGTGGAGCGCATGCCGCTGCACGTGACGGGCATGGATCCGAAGTACCCGTGGGTGATGGGCCGGCTGGACAGCGCGCTGGCCCTGGCCCAGGGCGCGTGGGTCGCGGACTCGCAATCCGACCGCTCGCGCCTCGCCGCCGCCTTCGTCTCGCAGACGCTGGACTTCCTGCAGGCGAACCCCGTGGGCATGGGCGTCCACTGGACGTGCCCCATGGAGGTCGGCTTGCGCGCGGCGAACCTCGCGCAGGCGCTGGCGATGTTCGCGGACGCGCCGGAGGTGCGCCGTCCGGAGTTCCTGGTGCCCGTGCTGGGCGCGCTCGCGGAGCACTGCGCGTGGGTGGAGGCCCACCTGGAGGACACCGGCGCGGTGCCCAACAACCACCTTGTCTCCAACCACGTGGGGCTGGCGGTGGTGGGGCTGCTCTTCCCGGAGCTGCCCGGCGCGCCCCGGCAGGTGGCGCTCGCGGCCCACGGCCTGCGCGCGCAGATGGAGGCGCAGGTCCACCCCGAGGGCACGTCCTTCGAGGGCTCCATTCCCTACCACCGCCTGTCGGTGGAGCTGTTCACGCTGGCCTTCCTCGTCGCGCGCGGCGCGGGCGTGTCGCTGGGCCCCGCGTATGAGGCGCGGCTGCGGTTGATGTTCGTCGCGACGCGCGCGTGGTCCTCGGAGGCCGGCCTGGCGCCGCAGATTGGCGACAACGACAGCGGCCGGGTGTTCCCGTTCCAGGACCGGGAGGACCGCGACCACGGCTACCTCGCGGGGCTGGGCGCGGCGCTCTTCAACGACGCGGGCCTGGGCGGCGGCGTGTTCCCGGACGAGGCGGCGTGGCTCCTGGGCGAAGCGGGCCTGGCGCGCTTCAACGCGCTGCCCGCGGCCCCGGCGCCCACGTCGGTGAGCTACGCGGAAGGCGGCTTCCACATCTTGCGCGGTGAGGGGGTCGTGCTC
>JAFADT010000361.1 GCA_023424585.1 Pseudomonadota bacterium | reverse complement strand
CGGCGGCTCCGTGCCCGCGTCCGCGCTCCACGTGACGTGCGCCAGCACCTCCCCCTCCTTCGTGAGCGCCACCCTGCCCGCTCCCGTGCGAGCCACTTCCTCCGGCGTCCCTCCGTCCCGCTCCGCGTCGGAGAACGCCAGCGACGTGCGCCAGCGCAGCTCACCCGCGCCCCGGGGCGCGTAGGCCTCCAGGGCTTCCGGCGCCAGCACCACCACGCCCGCGTCCGATGCCGCGAGCAGCGTCCTCGCGCCCCCGTCCGCATAGGGCGACGCGTAGCGCAGCAGCCCGCTCTCCGTGTACGCGGCGAGCCAGCAGCCCGCGTCCTCGCCGCACACCGACGCGTAGACCGTGCCGTCGTCCGCGAGCAGCACCGGCCCACCGTCCTCCGCGACGGGCGCTCCGCCCAGCTCCGCGCTGAAGACGGACTCCAGGTCTCCCGCGTCCGGACGCACGCACTCGCCCGCGCTGCACCTGCCCTCGTCCTGGCACGGCGTGGCCTGCGCGCACACGAAGCCGTCCGGCGGCGTCACCGTCCGGCACGCGCCGCTGAAGCAGACCCGCGCCGCCGTGCAGCTCACCGCGCCGCACGGGCTGAAGTCCGCCACGTCCACCTCCTTGCAACCCGCGTTGCGGTCGCACACGCCCACCTTGCAGGGGTTGCCCGGCACCGGGCACGCGACGGCCTCCGTCACGCAGCCCTGCGTCGGCGAGCAGCTGTCCACCGTGCACGGGTTGTCGTCATCGCACGTGCGCGGCTGCCCCACGCAGGCCCCCGCCTGGCAGCGGCCGTTCTCCTGGCAGCGGCTGCTGGGGATGCACGACGCGCCGTCCTCCAGCGGAGACTCGATGCACTGGCCGGAGTCCAGGTCGAAGCGCGAGTCGTGGCACTCGGCCCGCGGGATGCACGCCAGCGGGCGCACGCCCACGCCGGTGAGCCTCACCTTCGCCGTGGTGCGCCCCGCGGTGAGCGTCAGCGCTCCCTCCACCGGCGTGCTGCCCGCGGAGAACAGGATGTCCACCGTGCCAGTGCCGCTGCCCCCCACGACAACCTGCGACACGACGACGAAGAAGGGCGCGTCCGTCACCGCGTCCACCGTGACGCCCGCGCGGCCGGTGGCCACCAGCGTCAGCGAGCGGCGCACCTGGGTGCCCTCCAGCACCCGGCCGAAGTCCACCACCTCTTGCTGCGGCCGGAAGCTGGCGCTCGCACCGCCCACGTTGGGGCTGTCGCCACAGCGACACCCGCCCACCAGGACGAGCAACAGGAGCCACCACCAGCGAGCACGGGCGCGGAGCATGGCCCCGACTCAACCGCGCCACCCCGGGCCGGCGCAACGTGCGCCCCACCCTGACGGGTCGTCCCCGCACATTTTCCTGCCCGCCCGGGCCCGCTACGGTTCCACGGCCGACTCACGCCGCCGCGTCAGCGCCCGCACGCCGAACCCCACCGCCGCCACCACGAGCAGCCCGATGACCGCGTACTGGTAGCGCGTCACCAGCACCGTCAGCCGCTCCAGGTTGCCGCCCACCGCCATGCCCAGCGCCAGGATGAGCCCGCTGTGCGCCAGCGCGGACACCGCGCCCAGCACCAGCGCGTTGAAGCGCGGCACCCGCGCCGCCCCCGCCGCGATGAAGATGACGCCCCGGATGCCGGGCAGGAACCGGTTCACCAGCAGCAGCCACGGCCCCGCGTGCCGCATCCGCGCCTGCACCTGCTCCAGCCGCGCGTGCGTGAGCCCGAAGAAGGAGCGCCCCGGCTGCGCCTCGAAGCGCTTCGCCAGCCACTGGCCCACCAGGTAGTTGATGAGCGCGCCCACCACGCTGCCCGCCGTCACCACCGCGAGCACCAGCCACCAGGGCTTCACCCCGCGCACGGCGTAGACGCCGCCCATGAGCACGATGGTGTCCCCGGGAAATGGCGGCACCACGTACTCCAGCATCGCCGCCACGCCGAGCACCAGGTACCCGAACGGCCCCAGCATCCCAATCAGCTTGTCGACGTGCTCGATCCACATCCGCGCGGTGCCCTCCAGGCCCGGAAGCCCTCCGCGCGAGACTTAAGTCGTCTCCCCTCCCGAGGGAACCCACATCCCCCACCGCCCGCGCGCGGGTGAACACGCGCGGGCCGGGCCTCCCTCAGCCGAGCGAGCCCCCTCCATCCGCCGTGAGGACACTCCCCGTGACGAAGGACTCCTCGCCGCTGGCGAGGAACACGGCCGCGCTGGCGCTCTCCTCCGGGCTGGCGATGCGCTGGAGCGCATGCAGCCGCGCCGCCGCGGACTCGGCCGCGACGGTGCGCGTGAGCCCGAGGAGCTCCGTCCTTCGTCGACAGGAACGCGCTCACACACCCGGCCCGTTCATGAGGTCGCGACCGCGGGGGCCATCGCCGCGGCGCACGGTCCTCGTAGCGCCGCGAGCCCAGGGCCCGCGCTCCGGTTCTTGCCGTCGAATCACGAACGCCGCGCGCAGCCGGGCACTCGGCCCAGGTCGGCGGGCCGGCGCTTCAGGCCTCGCGGGGTGAGGCCGCGGGCGGCGGCAGCACCGTGCCGCCGTACTGGCTCGCCGCCAGCGTGCCGCACGCCGCGCCAATCTCCTTGCCGCCCGAATAGCGCCGCGCGATGGGCGCCTTGAGAATCTGGAGGTGGTCGCGGAACGCGCTCAGCTCCTCCGCCGTGGGCGGCAGGTACTTGCCGGTGGGGTCCGTCACGTCGATGAGGTCCACCTTGATGGGGATGCCCTCGAACGCCGCCTTCAGCGCCTCCGCGTCCTCGCGCTCCAGGTTGAAGCCCTGGATGGCCACGTAGGCGATCATCGCCCGCTCGCGCCGCGCCTCGCTGTACTCGCGGATGGCTTGGATCAGCTCCGGCAGCGGGTGCGTCTTTTCAATCGGGAGCACCTTCGCGCGCTTCTCCGGGATGGCGCTCGTCACGCTGAACGCCAGGCGGAACGGGTGCCCTTCGCGCGTGTAGCGGCGAATGGCGGGCACGTGCCCCGCCGTGGAGAACGTAATGGCCGTGCCGGAGATGGAGAACCCGGCCGGGTGCGACAGGATCTGCGCCGCGCGGATGGTCTCCTTGTAGTTGAGCAGCGGCTCGCCCATCCCCATGAACACCACGCCGCCCACGCGCCGGTCCGCCTCCGCGCGCACCTGCATCACCTGGTCCAGGATCTCCCAGGTCTGGAGGTTGCGCTGGAAGCCCAGCTTGCCCGTCATGCAGAAGTCGCACGCCAGCGCACAGCCCACCTGGCTGGACACACAGACGACGTACTTCTCGTCGAAGATGGGGATGCGCACCGCCTCGATGCGGCCGCCCAGCGGCGACTCGAAGAGGTACTTCACGAAGCCGTCCTCGGCCTGCCGCCGCTCGACGATCTTGAGGGAGGGCAGCTGGGCCTGGGCGCGCAGCAGGTCCGCGACACGGCGCGGCACCTGGGGCGCCTGCGCGATGGCGTCCACCGTGGGACGGGCGTGGGCGAAGACGCCCGCGAACACCTTGCGCACCGCGGTCGCGGACGGCTGGGCCGGTGCGAGCGCCGCTTCCAGCTCTGGCAGCGACAGTTGTTTCAGGTTCACGAGCAGGACTTGATCTTCGAGCGCAGGTATTCCGTCAGCTTGGCCGACACTTCCCGGGGCATCTTCAACGCCATGGCGCGCTTGCACAGGCCGGGAGTCGCCCGATAGGTGCTGAGGAACTCCTCGCAGGGCTTGCAGCCCGACAGGTGCTCCCGCAGCCGCCGCGCCTCCTCCTCGGGCATGTCACCCTCGAGGAACTCGAGCAGGAGGTTGATGGAATCTTTGCACGTATACATCCGAACCTCGGCTGGCTGCGGCTCCCCTCGTTCCAGTTCGAAGATGCCGAGGCGCCCTGGGGGTTTCACACCCCGCGATTGTCCCGGTTGTAGAACAGGTCGATGGCCTCTCGCAGCGCGAGCCGTGCCCGGTGCAGGCGGCTCTTGATGGCGGGGATGGAGTCCCCGGTCACTTCTGCGATCTGTTCGTAGCTGAGGCCGTCCACGTCTTTCAAGAGGAAGACTTCCCGGTAGCCCTCCGGCAGGCGGTCAGCCGCCTGCTGGATGGCCTGGCCCAGTTCCGCGTCCAGCGCCTTCTCCTCGGCGTCCCGGCTCCAGTCGGTGACGGGGTAGTCCGCCAGGGTGCCCCGCTCCGTGAACTCAGGCGCCTGGAGCTCCGCCTCGGCCGCCTGGGCCACCCGGCGGTGCCGCAGGCGCATGAGGGCATGGTTGGCCGCGATGCGGTGCACCCAGGACCCGAAGGCCGCCTCGCCGCGGAAGTCCTTCAGGTGCTGGTAGGCGGACAGGAAGGTGTCCTGGGTGATCTCCGCCGCGTCCGCCTCCGAGCGCGTCATCCGCAGCGCCAGGCCGTACACCCGGTCCTGGTACAGGCCCACGAGGGCCTCGAAGGCGGACACGTCGCCACCCTGGGCCCGCGTCAGGAGCCGCCGGTCTTCTTCCTGCCGGTCTTCTTCCTGGGGAGCCTCTTGGGACATGGCGTTTCCCACCCAACCAGCCAGAGGGTTCCGCGTCAAGGCCGACGGCGGGGCCGCCGGGACACGAAGCGGCTGACGTGTCCACTGTCGCGATCCCACAGCCGGAAGGGTTCAGCGGCCCACGCCCCGGCGTATTCCACGCCAATGCGAGGCCCGCGCTCCACCCGCGCGTCCGGCACCGGCGTCCCTGGCAAGAGGTGCAGCCCCGCGCCATCCAGCGAGAGCCCGTTGTGGTTCAGGTTCAGCCCCAGCACGCGGCACAGCCTTCCGGGCCCGTCCGTCCGCTCGCCGGGCGGGATGCCCTCCACCGGCTCCACGCCTCGCACCAGCACCGCCGCCGCCACCCCGGGCGCGTCCGTGACGACGTTGAAGCAGTGGTGCATCCCGTAGATGAGGTAGACGTACGAGCGCCCCGCCGGCCCGAACATCACCTCCGTGCGCGGCGTGCGGCCCTTGGACGAGTGACACGCCAGGTCGTGCTCGCCCAGGTAGGCCTCCACCTCCACGATGCGGCCCACCCGCCGGCCCCGGACGCCGTCCACCACCAGCAGGGTTCCGAGGAGGTCGCGCGCCACCTCGAGGGTGGGCCGGGCGTAGAAGGACAGGGGAAGCGGGTTCACGAGGGCGGTCCTTCCTCCCTCATGGGGGGACCCGTCAACCCTCGTTCGTCCCAGAGCCGACGGCGGGCCCTTCAAGCAGACGCGTGTGCACCGCGTCGCGACGGCCGTTCACACCGACGCGCATCGCCGGGTCGGGCCCGGCGAGCGTTGATGCGGAAGCAAGCGGCCAGATCGCGGCCGACCTGGTGTCTCCACAATCCGGTGCGTTCCAGGAGAGCGCACCGGCAGGGCTTTGCGTCGCGGCGCGTCTCGCTCACGCCTTCAGTTCGCGCGTCAGTCGCGAGTCCCAAGGGCACCAGTGGTTGCCAGGCAGGAACGCGCCGCCAGCCTCATCCAGGTGATCCTCGACGTAGACCATGTTGGCGTCGCACACCTCGATGGCCACCTGGAAGAAGCGGATGGTCGCGGGGTCGATGTGGAACGAGAACTTCGGGTTGTAGGGGACGGTCCTCTTGATGATGCGCCCGTGGACGTGGACCTCGTTCTTCTCCTCCCCCGAGAGAATGCGGCGCGCGTGGGCGATGGTCGCCTCGTCGCTCAGCTCGATGATGAACTCCGTGCCCGGCGAGCTGGGCTGCGTGAATGCAAAGCGAACAGGGTCTGCCATGTCGAGGCTCCTTTGGGTGGCGGCCCGTGGTAATGGGCTGGACCTCATCCGCAAACTGGCTCGAAGGTTGAGGAGCGTGTGTGGAATTGGGCAATGGGCTGGCTTCAGCCCACTCCAACGCCACGCGCGGAGGCTGCGTTCATTGGGCCTGGGGGTGGACAATGCGCGCTAGCATGTGGCTGCTGTTGAGCGTGGCCCTCCTCTCCACCGGGTGCGTGGGATTGGTGGGGCCCGCAAGCCGGGGCACCCTCCAGCAACGCGCCGGGGCTGTGCCCTCGTACTCAAGCCCTGCGGACGGAAGGGGCTCCGCACGCGCAGCGCCGTCCGCCGAGGAAGACGACGACGAGGACGAGCGCACCCACCGCCGCCGCCCCACGCGCGTGCCGGCAGGGACGGCCCTCATCACCACCAGCCAGGGCGAGCGGACGCGACTGGTGGTGCAGATGGGCCTCCTGGAGGTGGACGCCTTCGAGAAGTTGCTGGTGCTCGCGGGCCTGGACGACCTGGACGAGCTGCCCCTCCGGCACAACCCCTTCACCCAGGACGATGCGGTGGAGGTGCTGGGCCGGCTCATGCAGAAGCCCGTGACGCTGGGCACCTTCCCGCCGCGCATGGCTGCGGGCTTCCTGCTGCGCGAGGTGCTGGAGGGAGGCGAAGTCTCGCGCGAGGAGCTGCTGCGCCGGGTGAAGCGTTTCAGCCGCGAGCAGGTGGCCGTCCTCCGACCAGACGGCTACCTCGTGTGGGCCCTCGATGGGCGCACCCAGCAGAAGGTGGCGCCCGTCGAGTGGAAGGACGGCGCCTTCCGAGCGCACGGCTTCGAGCTGGGGCGCTTCTACAGCGGCAAGGGCGGCGTCTTCCGCGCCGTG
>JAFADT010000343.1 GCA_023424585.1 Pseudomonadota bacterium | reverse complement strand
TCACCCAGGTGCTGGATTCCTTCTACGCGGGCGCGCGCGTGGAGGAGCTCCCCGTGCCCTTCGCCACCTTCCACCAGGAGCCCTTCGCGGGCGGCATCCGCCTGGTCACCGTGACGCGCGGCCCGCTGGCCGAGGCCGTCTCCGCCAGCGCCTCCAACCCGCTCCTGTTCAAGGACGCGACGCTGGAGCACCTCGACCCGGGCGCGGACCGCGTGTCCGCGACGCCCGTCCACGACGCGTGTCAGCTGTTCCCGGGCGCGCGGCTCATCGCCATCAACGTCACCGGAGAGCCGGCCTTCTACCGCCCGGACCTGGGCTGTGACGTGCGGGAGGTCCGCGTGGACGTGGCCATGCCCCCGGTGGAGGCCTTCACCGGCCGGGGCCCCGCCTTCGAGGCCACCTACGACGCGGGGCGCGACGCGGTGATGCGGGCGCGGCTGGACTGAAACCCCCGGCGGGGCCCTCACCCCGCGGTGAGCAGCCCCGTCACGTCCCGCCAGCCGCCCTGGCAGGGCGCGGTGTCCGTGGCCAGGTAGTGCCCCACGCGGCCGGGCGCGAGCGCGACGATGGCGGACGAGCGCGTCCCGTAGCCCTCCGTGTGGATGCACAGGGCCTGGAGCCGCTGGAGGAAGTCCGCGGGCAGGTCGTTCTCCGCGAGCGGCCCCGTCGCGGCCTCCCGGGGCGGCAGGATGTGATCCGCCAGGACCGCCTGGAGCCCCGTCACCAGCTCCGGCCAGGGGCGCTGCGCCACGGCTCCGGCCAGGGAGAGCGCCCGCCGCACCTTGGGGAACGCCAGGTTGTCCAGGGTGTCGTTGGGGAGCACGTGCACGCCGGCCGGGACGTCCTCGTGCGACAGGCGCGCGCGGTCCGGCCGCGCGTAGGCCACGCGCAGGGTGCGTGCGTCCCCATAGAGCAGGTTGAAGGGGAGGAACTCCGGGGCGGGCAGGGTGCCGAGATAGCGCTCGATGGCCTCCACCGACCCGGCTTGCAGGGCGCGCAGCACCACCTCGCCCCGGGAGCGGGGGGCCAGGCCCTGGATGCGGGCCCCGCGCTGGTTCGTCAGGGCCACGAGGACGCCCGCGTGGGTCACCCCCATCCACGTGCCCCCCCGCTCCACGTCCTGGCCGCCCACCGCGCGCGGGGACTCGGAGAGGACCTTCGGCCCGTGGGCCGGACGCGCGTAGAACTCATCCCGGTTGGCGGCCACGACCAGCGGCCATTCGGGGTGGGCGTTACGGAGGATGAGGACGGTGCACATGGCGTCCGGTCGATAACACCCCGCTTCGCGCCATGCAGCCCCGGGCCTGCATGTTGGCGATGCCCTCGTTTCCCCAAAGCGGCTATGGTCCGCCGCCCTCAGGAGAGTCCATGGCGGAGAGAACCCTCGTCACCAGCGCCCTTCCGTACGCGAACGGCGCCATCCACCTCGGCCACGCCGTCGAGTACATCCAGACGGACATCTACGTCCGCTTCCTGCGCTCGTGTGGCCAGGACGTCGTCTACTTCTGCGCGGACGACACCCACGGCACGCCCATCGAAATCAACGCCGCGAAGCAGGGCATCCCGCCCGAGCAGTTCGTCGCGCGCTTCCACGAGGAGCACCAGCGCGACTTCCAGGGCCTGGACGTCCGCTTCGACTGCTTCCACTCCACCAACTCGCCGGAGAACCGCCACTACGCGGAGCTCATCTACGGGCGCTTGAAGGACGCGGGCGACATCGACCGCCGCGACATCGAGCAGACCTACTGCGAGAAGGACAAGCGCTTCCTGCCGGACCGCTTCATCCGGGGCACCTGTCCCAACTGCAAGTCGGCGGACCAGTACGGCGACGCCTGCGAGAAGTGCGGCAAGACGTACAACCCCACGGACCTCATCGACCCGCGCTGCGCCCTGTGCGGCACGCCGCCGGTGCGCCGCAACTCCGAGCACCTGTTCTTCAAGCTGTCGCGGCACGCGGACTTCCTCCAGGAGGTGCTCAAGCGCCCCGGCTTCATCCACCCGGGCCTCGCCGCGCAGCTCCAGGGCTTCTTCGAGAAGGGCCTGTCGGACTGGGACATCAGCCGCGACGGGCCGTACTTCGGCTTCGCGATTCCGGGGGAGACGGACAAGTTCTTCTACGTCTGGCTGGACGCGCCCATCGGGTACATCGCCACGACGGAGAGGTGGGCGAAGGCGTCCGGCCGCTTCCCGGACGCGCTCGCGTACTGGGGCAAGGACGCGCCCAGCCGCATCGTCCACTTCATCGGCAAGGACATCGTCTACTTCCACGCGCTGTTCTGGCCCGCGGTGCTGAAGGTCGCGGGGCTGCACATCCCCAATGAGATCAAGGTGCACGGGCACCTGACCGTGAACGGGGAGAAGATGAGCAAGAGCCGCGGCACCATGGTGGCCGCGCGCGACTACCTGGACCTGCTGGACCCCAGCTACCTGCGCTACTTCTACGCGGCCAACCTGGGCGCGGGCGTGGAGGACCTGGACCTCAACCTCAAGGACTTCCGCCTGCGGGTGAACGGCGAGCTCGTCAACAACGTGGGCAACCTGGCCAACCGCGCGCTGTCGCTGCTGGCCGGGCCGCTGGAGAAGAGGCTCGCGCCGGGACGCGCGGACGGGGCGGGGCGCAAGCTGGTGGAGGACGCGCTGGCGCGCGTGCCGGAGGTGCGCGAGGCGTTCGAGAAGCTGGAGTACCGCGTCGCCATCAAGGTCATCACCGAGATCGCCTCCGCCGCGAACGCGTTCCTCCAGGCGGCGGCGCCGTGGGCGCTGGTGAAGAAGGACGCGGAGGCCGCGCGGGCGGACCTGTCGGACGCGGCGGACGTGGCGTATCTCCTGGGCGCGCTGCTGGCGCCGGTGACGCCGCGCGTGTCGGAGAAGCTGTTCGCGCAACTGGGGGCGGAGCCGCTGACGTTCCAGGCCCTGGCCGCCGCGAAGTACCCGCTGCTGGACCGGAGCCGCCCGGTGGGCACGCCGGAGCCGCTGCTCCCCCGGCTGGAGGAGGAGCGCGTCAACGCCATCATCAAGGTCCCCGAGGGGACGCCGGCCGCCGAGCCCGCGAAGGCAGGCGGCAAGGACAAGAAGACGGAGAAGAATCCCGTGGAAGCGAAGCCTCAGGAAGCGGTGCCCACCTCGCAGGCGTCCCCGGGAGCGGGGGCGGCGGAGGGCGCGCCCGCGGCCGACATCGAGTACGCGGACTTCGCCAAGGTGGTGCTGAAGGCGGGGCGCATCGTGGCCGCGGAGAAGGTGAAGGGCGCGGACAAGCTGCTCAAGCTGGACGTGGACCTGGGGGAGGGCGCGCCGCGCACCATCGTGTCCGGCATCGCGGAGGCGTACACGCCGGAGGCGGTGGCGGGCCGGCGCGTGGTGGTGGTCGCGAACCTCAAGCCGCGCAAGCTCAAGGGCATCGAGTCGCGCGGCATGCTGTTGACGGCGGGCTCGGGCGGCAAGGACCTGTCCCTGCTGGACCCGGGCGACGTGGCGCCCGGCGCGGACGTGAAGTAGCGCGGGTGTGGGCATCCCGGGCGGCCGCTCCGCGCCCCGGGGTGCCAGCCCTGCGGTACGCCCGAGCATCCGCCGGGATGCGAGGCGCGGGGCGCTGGAGTGGTCTCAAGAGCGCGTGGCGTCAGAAGGGCCGCGCGTCGGGCAGGGCGACCGGGACTTCAAGCACGCACCGGGCGGAGGCAGGCCCGGTCGCAGAGAGGTGACGAGACGTGGCGGACTGGCGTGCCGAGCGGGACCGCGCCCTGCTGACCCTGGAGCGTGAGAAGCGTCCGGCGAGCCGGGCGGAGGCGGCGGACCTGCTGTTCCACCTGGCCTCCGAGGAGCCCTCACATGCCGAGGAGTTCACGGACGTGCTGGTGCGGCTGCTCGCGGACGCGCAGCCGGAGGTGCGCCGCTCGGGCGTGAGCCTCGCGTCCGTCATCCTGCCGCCGGAGCAGCTCCCGGACATGCTCCTGCCCCGGCTGCGCGATGAGGACACCCGCGTGCGGCTGGAGGCCACCGGACGGCTGGCGGACCTGGCGTTGCCGCACGCGCGAGGGGCGCTGGCCGGCATGCTGGAGGACCCCACGCCGGAGGTCCGCTTCGAGGCCGCGCGGGGCATCGCGGCCCTCAAGCACCCGGCGGGCCTGGACGTGCTCGTGGCCGCGCTGGACGTGGACACGCTGCGCTTCCGGGCGCTGGGCGCGCTGGCGGAGCTGGAGGACGCGCGGGCGCTGCCGGCGGTGAAGCGCCTCTTCGGCAAGTGGCTGCTGCCCGCCTTCGACAAGACGCAGGCCGCGGGCGTGCTGCTGAAGCTGGGCGACCCGGAGGGCGCGGACTGGCTGATGCAGCGCACGCGCAAGAAGTGGAGCGCGGACCGGGCGCTCGCGGTGGAGCTGTGCGGTGAGTTGAAGGTCCCGGGCGCGCTGGAGCGGCTGCGGGAGATCCTCGCGGACGTGAAGGACCCGTGCCGGGGCGCCGCTGCGCGGGGGCTGGGCCGGCTGGGGGATGCCCGGGCGCTGCCCTGGCTGCTCGCCGTGCTGGAGGACCGGAGCGCGCCGGAGGACGACCGGCTGGACGCGGCGGACGGCGTGTGGCGCCTGGGCGTGGCGGAGGGCCTGGAGCGCGTGCGCGCGGCCGTGGCCACCTTCGCCTCGGAAGAGGCACGGACGGAACTGGAAGAGCTGTTTCAGGAGAGGCCATGAAACTGGTTGATGCGCACTGCCACCTGGAGCCGAAGGACTACGCGGACGTGGCGCCGGTGCTGGAGCGCGCCCGCGCCGCGGGGCTGGTGCACGCGGTGCTGGTGGGGCAGTTCCACGGCCCGGGGGACTGGGGCCATGCGCTGGAGGTCGCCGCCCGGCACCCGGACTTCCTGTCGCCCACGCTGGGCATCCACCCGCACGAGGCCGCCCGCGCCACGGAAGCCGACTTCGAGATGCTGGAGCGCACCTGCGCCCGCCCGGAGCTGCGCGCCGTGGGGGAGGCCGGGCTGGACTACTACTACGACCACTCGCCGCGCGAGGTGCAGGCCACCGTCTTCCGGCGGCAGTGCGCGCTCGCGAAGCGCCTGGCCAAGCCGCTGGTGGTGCACGTGCGCGACGCGCATGACGACTGCGACGCGGCCCTGGCGGCCGAGGACGTCACCCACGGCGTCATCCACTGCTTCACCGGCGACACCGCCGCGGCCCGGAAGTACCTGGACCGGGGCTTCTTCCTGTCGCTGTCCGGCGTCGTCACCTACAAGAAGACGGAGGCCCTCCAGGACGCCGTGCGCTTCGCGCCGCTGGAGCGCCTGATGGTGGAGACGGACAGCCCCTTCCTCGCGCCGGTGCCCCACCGAGGCCGCAAGAACGAGCCCGCGCACGTGCTGGAGACGGCGAAGAAGGTGGCGGAGCTGAAGGGCGTGTCGCTGGAGGAGGTGGCCCGCGTCACCACGGCGAACGCGGCCCGCCTCTTCCAGCTCAACCTGGGCTGAGCGCGCTGGCCAGGACCTCCAGCTCCTGATCCAGCTGCGGCATGTCCAGCAGCAGCGCGTCCGGGTCGTAGACGAAGTCCGCCTGCTTCAGCTTCAGCAGGGCCTGCAGCGCGGGCTCCCCCGCGTGGCCGCCGAACGCCGCGTGCACCACGCGGCCGCGCTCCAGGTGCAGCGAGCCCTCCAGCGTGTGGTGACGCAGCTGGAGCTTCCCGCTCTTCTTGCCGCCGCCCAGCGTGCGCAGCAGCTCCTTGGGAGGCAGCTCGTCGAAGCTGCCGCGCACCACCCGGCCCGGGCCGTTGTGCTGCACGCGGTCCTGGAAGAGGGACAGCACCGTGCGCGCGACCTCCGCCTTGTCGCTGGGGGAGAGCACCGCCGTCGCGCCCGCCATGAGCAGCCGCTCGCGGGCCTGGGCATCCGGCTCGCCCACCACGGCGATGGGCAGGCCCGCGCTCTCCGGCATGGAGCGCACGGCCTCCAGGAGGCCCAGCACCTCCTGCTGGCCCAGCCGCAGGCTCACCACCAGCACGTCGCAGTCCTGCCGCGCCAAGCCGTCCAGCGCGCCGTCCAGCGTGGACAGCGCGTGCGCCACCAGCTCCTGCTTGAGCACCGCCTCCAGCAGCTCGCCGCGCGTGGCCTCGTCCGGCTCCGCGATGAGGACCTGCCGGCCCTCGCTGGCCAGCCGGTGCGCCAGCAGGGCGCCGCTCTGGAGCTGCCCGACGATGTCCGCCACCACGGGGTCGTAGAGGACGCCCGCGTACTTCTGGAAGTGCTCCAGCGCCTGCGGCTTGCTGAAGACGCGGCCGAACGCGTTGCCGGGGTTCTTGGTCAGCTCCAGGAAGCTGTCCACCGCCGCCAGGATGCGCGCGCCCAGGGTGATGTCCTCGCCCTTGGCGCCCTGGGGCGTGCCGGAGCCATCCCAGGCCTCGTACAGCTGCGCGAGGATGGTGTTCACCTGCGCGGGCAGGTGCACCGTCTCGAAGAGCCTGGTGGGCGCGCGGCAGCACGCCTTCGCCTGGGCCTTCCACTCCGGGTTGGCCGCGTTGCTCGCCAGCGAGTAGTGCCGCTCCGGCGGCTTGCCCAGGTCGTGGAGGTACGCGGCGATGGACAGCGCCGCCAGCTCCTTGTGGGGCATGCCCATGCGCTGGCCGACGATGCCCGCCTGCCGCGCCAGTTGCGCGGAGTGTCCCCGGTGCCGGGGCCGGTCCTGCTCCAGCAGCCCCACCATCAGGCTCAGCGTCTCCACGTAGTCCGAGTCGCTGATGAGCCCGCGTGGGCCGCCCGGCTCGCGCCGCTGCGTGGAGACGCGCGCCACGTTGGTGCCGCTGCCGGGGCGCTGCAACCGCAGCCGCGCGTCCGTCTCCAGCCGCATGCTCAGGCTGGTGGGGCTCCGCCCGGTGGAGGTCCCTCCGCGCCCGGGCTCCGCGCCCACGTGCGTGTTCGACGGGGTGTCCGGACGGCGGGGGCCGCCGTTGGGGGAGGGGCCCTCCAGCAGCGTGGTGAACGCCGTGGGGTCGCCGTAGTAGTGCTTGCGGATGGCCGCCGCGATGGCGCTGCGCAGGCCGATGTACGCGTAGACCTCCGACATGCCGGTGACGAGGGCGATCTCGTCGAGCAGCGACTTGTTCTGCGGCTCGGCGGCCACCACCGACAGCAGCTTGCGCTCCGGATCCACGGCCAGCGGGAGCACGTTCTGCGCCTCCGCCAGCCGCACCGGCAGCTTGTCCAACACCTTCGTGTCGATGCGCGCCTTGGCCAGCTTGTCCGCGGTGACGAAGCGGGTCTGGAACTCGTTGGCCAGGAGCCGCAGCAGCGCGGCCTCCTGGAGCAGGCCCAGCTCCACCAGGCAGTCCCCCAGCTTGTGGCCGGTGATCTTCTGGTGCTCCAGCCCCTGCTCCACGGCCCCGGGTGCCACGAGGCCGGCCTCAATCAACCGCTCTCCCAGCCGCTTCGCCATGGACTTCAGCCCTCCGAGGAGCCACCGCCCTCACCACCGGCCTTCGCGGCCGGCGCCGCCAGCGCGCTGAACGGCTTGAAGGTCAGCGCGCCGGGCAGGCTCTTGGGGGCGCGGGGCGGGCGGTCCTCGCGCGGAGGCCGGGGCGGGCGGTCCTCGCGGTGGCGGTCCTCGCGAGG
>JAFADT010000332.1 GCA_023424585.1 Pseudomonadota bacterium | reverse complement strand
CGTGACGCACCGCCGCAAGCGCGCCGGGGGGCCGCCTGCGCGCTTGCGGTCCCCGCCGCCTCCGTTCATTGATGCGCAGCACACGCCCCGGGCGGTCGGAAAGCGCGCGCTTTGCCGCCCGGGGCTTCACGCAGCACCGGAGGAGACACCATGGCGGAGATGAAGACGTATACGGGCGGCTGCCACTGTGGACAGGTTCGCTACGAGGCGACCACGGACCTGGCGCAGGTGGTCAGCTGCAACTGTTCCATCTGCCACAAGCTCGGCGCGGTGCTCACGTTCGTCCCGCCGGAGCAGTTCAAGTCCCTCTCCGGCGCGGACGTGGTGAAGACCTACCAGTTCAACAAGAAGGTCATCAACCACCTGCACTGCCCCACCTGCGGCGTGGAGTCCTACGCCATGGGCAAGGGCCCGGACGGCAAGGCGATGTTCGCCGTCAACCTGCGCTGCGTGGACGGCGTGGACCTGTCCACGCTCAAGCCCTTCCCCTACAACGGCCGGGACGCCTGAGGCTCACGCCCGGCGGGCCCGCCACATCAGGCCGGCGGCGAGGACCGCCGCGGAAGGAGCGGCCCACGGAAGGGACCTCCGCAGCCGGTGCTCCCAGACGTCCACCCGGTCCGCCAGGAGCAGCATCATCCAGTGGCCGGGCTTGTGGTCCGGCTTCGCGTAGGCCGCCTTGCGCAAGAGGCCGCTCAGCCCCTTCGGGGGCTGGGCGGTGCCGAACACCGGCGGCATCTGCTTGCGGCCGGCGTGCTTGAACACCGGCACCTCCGCGTGCTGCGGCGCGATGGGCACGCGCGCGCCCGCCAGCGGCCTGGGCGCCGTCTCCATGGGGACGCCCGGGCGGTTGGCGGGGTCCTGGTCCACGGCCAGGGTCGGGGGGGCCTTCACCCGCGCCTTCGCGGGGCCGCTCTTCGCGCGGCGGGGCTTGTGCGTCGTCTTCTGGGGCATGGTGTGCCTCCTGTCAGGGCGGGAGTTCGTTCACGCGTGGCCGTGCGGCATGAGGACGCACTTCACGCACCCGTCGCGCTTCTGCGCGAACAGGTGGTAGGCGTCCGGCGCCTGCTCCAGCGGGAAGCGGTGGGTGATGATGCCCTTCGCGTCGATGCGGCCCTTCTGGATGTGCTCCAGGAGGTGCGGCATGTACCGGCGCGTGTTCGCCTGGTTCATGCGCAGCGTCAGGCCCTTGTTCATCGCGGTGCCAATGGGCACGAAGTTCCACGGCGGCCCGTACACGCCGATGATGGAGACGTTGCCGCCCTTGCGCACGGAGTTGATGCACCACTCGATGACGGTGGGCGCGCCCGCCTCCAGCTTCAGCCCCAGGCCCAGCACGCGGTGCGCGCGCGAGCCCTCGGCCTCCATGCCCACCGCGTCGATGCAGACGTCCGGGCCGCGGCCCTCGAAGAGCTCCTTCAGGCGCAGGACGATGTCGTCCACCTCCTTGAAGTTCACCGTCTCCACCTGGGCGAACCTCCGCGCGAACTCCAGGCGGTACGGCACGTGGTCCACCGCCACCACGCGGCCGGCGCCCATCAGCCACGCGGACTTCATCGCGAAGAGGCCCACCGGGCCCGCGCCGAACACCACGACCGTCTCGCCGCCCTTGATCTCGCCCATCTCCGCGGCCTGGTAGCCGGTGGGCAGGATGTCGGAGAGGAAGAGGACGGACTCGTCGTCCATGGCGTCCGGAATCTTCATGGGCCCCACGTCCGCGAAGGGCACGCGCACGTACTCGGCCTGACCGCCGTCGAAGCCGCCCGTGGTGTGGGAGTAGCCGTAGACGCCGGAGGCCACGTCGCTGCCGGGGTTGCTGTTCTCGCAGTTCCCGGTGAGCCCGCGCTGGCAGTAGAAGCAGGTGCCGCAGGAGATGTTGAAGGGCACCACCACGCGGTCGCCCTTCTTCAGCTGCGACACCTCCTTGCCCACCTCCTCCACCACGCCGGTGAACTCGTGGCCGAAGGTGCAGCCCACGCGCGTGTCCGGCACCAGGCCGTGCAGCAGGTGCAGGTCCGAGCCGCAGATGGCGGCGCGGGTCACCTTGAGGACCACGTCCTGGGGGTGCTCGATGCGGGGGTCGGGCTTCTGCTCCACCTGGACGCGATAGGGGCCCTGGTATGTGAGTGCGCGCATGCGGGGTGAGTCCTCCGTTCCCTTACGGGTGAGGACGCCCGCGCGGTAAGACAAGGGACGGTGCGCTCCCAGCCCTCGCTCGGCTAGCCGGCCTCCGGCGGTGCGAAGGTGCCCACGGGCGCCTCCGCCGCCCGCCACAGGTACCAGCTCACCACGCTGCGGAACGGGCGCCAGCGCTCGCCGTACGCCAGGAGCGCCTTGGGCCTGGGCTGCTCCTTCAGGCCATGGAGGACCATGAAGCCCTTGCGCACGCCGTAGTCGTCCACGGGGAGCACGTCCGGCCGGCCCAGGCGGAAGATGAGCAGCATCTCCACGGTCCACTGGCCGATGCCGCGCACCTGCGTGAGGTGCTCGATGAGGTCCGCGTCGGACATGCGGCGCACGCGCGTGAGGGGCGGCACCGTGCCGTCCACCGTCTTGCGCGCCAGGTCCTGGATGGCCAGCAGCTTGTTCGCGGACAGCCCGGCCTCGCGCAGCGTGGCGTCCGGGAGCGCGAGCAGCTTCTGGGGCGTGAAGCCCCGGCCCTTCCCCACCCGCTCGCAGACGCGGCCGAAGATGGTGGCCGCCGCGCGGCCGTGGAGCTGCTGGTAGACGATGGAGTGCGCCAGCGCCTCGAAGGGGCTGTGCAGCGGGGTCCGCGTGAAGCGGAACGGGCCCACCGCCTTGAAGAGCGTGCCCAGCGTGGGGTCCGCGCGCACGAGGGCGCGGCGCGCGGCGGGGGTGAAGGCATCCGGCAGCAACACGGGGGTGGAGACAGGAGCGCGCGGCATGGGCCGCATGCTGCCCGGCCCCACCCCGCGCGGGAAGCCCCGCGTCGCCTCGCGGGTGGGGCGCGCTAGATGCAATGCCGGTCAGTTAGGGCGGGGGCGCTTCACCCA
>JAFADT010000294.1 GCA_023424585.1 Pseudomonadota bacterium | reverse complement strand
CGGGTGCTCGGCGCCGCGCCCTGGCCGGGCAACGTGCGGCAGCTCCAGAACGCGGTGATGCGCGCGGCGGCGGTGGCGGCGGGCCCCCGCGTCACCCCGGAGGACCTGCCGCCCGAGCTCACCTCGGCGCGCGCCCCCGCGGCCCCGGGGCCGCTGACCGCGGAGGCGCTGGCCCGGCAGCCCTACCGCGAGGCGGTGGACCGCGTGCGCGACGCCGTGTCGCGCGACTACCTCGCCGCGCTGATGCACGAGTTCTCCGGCAACGTCACCCACGCGGCCGAGCGCGCGGGCATGGAGCGCGAGAGCCTGCACCGCCTGCTCAAGCGCTACGGCGTCCGCACGGAGGACTTCAAGCGCGGCGACTGACGCCTCAGCGCGGCTCGTGCTCCGCGAGCACCTTGTCCAGGGCCTCGGCCTGCTGGCGGACGTCCGGGTCGGTGTCCTTCGCGGCCTTGGCCAGGTGGGTGCGGGCCTTGGCGGCCTCCGTCTTCGCCAGGGCCATGGCCATACACAGGTTCGCCTTCGGGTGGTCGGGAGCTGCCTCCAGCGCGGGCTTGAGGAGCTCCGCGGCCTGGGCGTCCTCCTGCTTCTCCAGGTGGAACATGGCCAGCACGCAGGCGGGCTCCGCCGCCGAGGGCTGACGCTTCAGCGCCTCCTGCAGGAGCTCCGTGGCGAAGCCGCGCTGGTTGTGTCCGTCCATCGCGAACGCCATGGCCTGGAGCTCCTCCACGGTGGCGTCGCCCTGCTGCTTCGCCTGCTCCACCAGCCGCTGCGCGTTCTCGAAGTTGCCGGCGCGCAGTTCCTTGATTCCTTCGGAATACGGGTAGCTCTTCACGGTGTCTCCCAGTGCACCACGCGGTGCGTTGCACGCATTCTGCGCGACTTTGGGCGGGGGGCCGCAACTTTGGGGCTGCGGTTTCCGAAAAATCGAGAAGACTTCTCCCCCAGGCCCCCCATGATCATCCGCAACTCGCCCGTCCGCCAGCCGCTGACCTCCGGTCCGGAGACCTCCACCGCGCGCCCCGCCGCCGCCGCCCCGCGCAACGAGGTGAAGGATTCCTTCTCCTCCGGCACCGCCGCCGCCCAGCGCACGGGCGCCGTCACGAGCGGCCCCCCGGGGGACCACGGCAAGCTGATGAGCGAGTACCTCACCGGCGCGCGCCCGCCCCCGGCGGACTTCGAGCAGGTGATGGGCTACAAGCCCTACGCCATCCAGACGCCGCACGGCCAGCGCATGCAGGATCCGCTTGGCTACGCGTCGGTGCCCGGCAAGATTGGCCCGGTCGAGGAGTTCGACAAGGCGGCCAAGACGCACGACTACGGCTACGACATGCTGCGTTACTACGACCGCAAGGGCACCCCGCTGAAGCCGGAGGCCCGCAAGGCCGCGGACGCGCAGTTCCGCCAGGACATGTTCGACTACGCGAACGACCAGCAGGGCACGATGGCGAAGTTCAAGTACCGCGCGTGGGCGCAGATCTACGCCACCGCGGTGGAGCTGAACTCGCGCGTGCAGGGCTACGGCCCTCCGTAGTCGCGAAGGAGGCACATGGAGGTTGAAGGGCCAGACGCGGGGCTGCCTCCGGACCGGGAGGACGTGATGGCGGCGCTCCTGGCCCAGCAGCGCCGCTTCCTCGCCTTCGTGGAGCGGCGCGTGGGCAGCCGGGCCGTCGCGGAGGACCTCCTCCAGACGGCCTTCGCCCGCACCCTGGAGAAGGGCGGGGCGCTGAAGGACGGCGAGGGCGCGGTGGCGTGGTTCTACCGCCTGCTGCGCAACGCCCTCGTGGACCACCACCGCCGGCAGGCCGCGGAGGGACGCGCGCTGGAGGTGGAGGCGCGCGACGCGGACGGCGCCACGGAGGACCCGGAGCTCCAGGCCGTGGTGTGCGCGTGCATGACGGACCTGCTGCCCACGCTCAAGCCCGAGTACGCGGAGCTGGTGCGCCAGGTGGACCTGGAGGGGCGGTCCGTGCCGGACGTGGCGCGCGAGGTGGGCATCACCCCCAACAACGCGGGCGTGCGGCTGCACCGCGCGCGGCTCGCGCTCAAGCGCTCGCTGGAGCGCGGCTGCGGCGCGTGCGCGGCGCACGGCTGCCTGGACTGCTCCTGCAAGCCGCGCCGCTGAGCCGCCGGCCCAGGGGCAGGTCGCCGCGTCGTCGTCCATGTCGATGTGCGGTCCCCACGGCCCTCCCAGCCGGCGTGCAGGGCCTGGGGACTCCACGCGGTCGGCGCCGCCTCCCGGAAACCGGCTTCCCCGGGCTCGCGTGGCACCTCGCCTCCCGAGGCGGGGAGCGCGCGCGGAATGAGCCGGCGGCGGGCGGATGACACATGTGTAAGAGCGCGCCGGGTGCCGCGTTGGCTCGGGGAAAGGAGACTCCATCGTCATGACGCACCGGCACCCGCATCCCCCCGTCCCGTCTTCCCGCCGCCCGCCGCCCGCTCCCGGAGGGGGAGGGCCGGCCATCGACCCCGTGTGCGGCATGGAGGTGGCCCCGCGCGCCCCCAGGGGCGGGAGCTGGGAGCACGAGGGGCACACCTGGTTCTTCTGCGGCCCGAAGTGCCGCCAGCGCTTCCAGGCGGACCCCGCCCGCTTCCTCCAGCCCCCGACATCACCACCGCCCGCCGCGCCGGGCGCCGTGTACGTGTGCCCCATGGACCCCGAGGTGCGCCAGGACGCGCCCGGGGCCTGTCCGAAGTGCGGCATGGCGCTGGAGCCCGAGGCGCCGACCGCCCTCCCGACCCGCGTCGAGTACACCTGCCCCATGCACCCGGAGGTGGTGCGCGACGGGCCCGGCACCTGCCCGAAGTGCGGCATGGCGCTGGAGCCGCGCACGGTGACGGTGGAGGAGGCGCCGGATCCGGAGCTGCGCTCGATGACGCGCCGGTTCTGGGTGGGGCTGGCGCTGAGCGTGCCGCTGATGCTGCTGGGCATGTCGGACATGCTGCCGGGCCAGCCGGTCCAGCACGCGCTGTCGCCCTCGGCGCTCGCGTGGGCGCAGCTCGCGCTGGCGACGCCGGTGGTGCTGTGGGTGGGGGCGCCGTTCTTCCAGCGGGGCTGGGCGTCGGTGAAGAACCGGCACCTGAACATGTTCACGCTCATCGCGCTGGGCGCGGGCGCGGCGTACGTCTTCAGCGTGGGGACCACGCTGTTCCCGGGCCTGCTGCCGGAGGGCGCGCGCACGGGGCACGGCGGCACCGCGCCCGTCTACTACGAGGCCGCCGCCATCATCCTCACGCTGGTGGCCCTGGGGCAGGTGCTGGAGCTGCGCGCCCGCCATGCGACCTCTGGCGCGCTGCGGGCCCTGCTGTCGCTGGCCCCCGCCACGGCGAGGCGCGTCTCGGACGACGGGCACGAGGAGGACGTGCCGCTGTCCCAGGTCCAGGCGGGGCAGCGCCTGCGCGTGCGCCCCGGTGAGAAGGTGCCGGTGGACGGCGAGGTGCTGGAGGGCGCGAGCGCGGTGGATGAATCGCTCGTCACCGGAGAGCCCGTGCCGGTGGAGAAGGGGCCGGGCGCGAAGGTGACGGGCGGCACGGTGAACGGCACGGGCTCGCTGGTGATGCGCGCGGAGCGCGTGGGGCAGGACACGCTGCTGGCGCGCATCGTCCAGCGCGTGGCGGAGGCGCAGCGCACGCGCGCGCCCATCCAGCGGCTGGCGGACCGGGTGGCCGGCATCTTCGTGCCCGCGGTCATCGCGGTGGCGTTGGTGACCGCGGTCGTCTGGGGCGTGTGGGGCCCGGAGCCCCGGCTCGCGCACGCGCTGGTGAACGCGGTGGCGGTGCTCATCATCGCCTGCCCGTGCGCGCTGGGCCTGGCCACGCCCATGTCCGTGATGGTGGGGACGGGGCAGGGCGCGCACATGGGCGTGCTCATCCGCGACGCGGCGGCGCTGGAGCGGATGGCGGCGGTGGACACGCTGGTCGTGGACAAGACGGGCACGCTCACGGAGGGCAAGCCGCGCCTCGTGACGGTGGAGCCCGCGCCGGGCGTGGACGCGTCCGAGCTCCTGCGCCAGGCCGCGAGCCTGGAGCGCGGCAGCGAGCACCCGCTGGCCTCCGCGGTGGTCGCGGGCGCGAGGGAGCGGGGCGTGTCCCCCGGGAGCGTGGAGGGCTTCCAGTCCGTGACGGGGCAGGGCGTCCGGGGCCGCGTGGACGGGCGCGACCTGGCGCTGGGCAACGCGGCGCTGATGCGGGCGCTGGGCGTGGAGGCGGAGGCGCTGACGGAGCGCGCGGAGGCGCTGCGCCAGGA
>JAFADT010000281.1 GCA_023424585.1 Pseudomonadota bacterium | reverse complement strand
GGCTCGCGGCTGCCGTCGTGGCGCGTGGCGGGGCAGGGCCGGACGGACGCGGCCGGAGCGCTCGTACTGCCCGCGCGTCCCGGGCCCTACCTGGTCACCGCGAGGGCGGCGGGGCTGGCGCTGGCGCGCGCGGAGGTGACGCGTCCCCACGGTGAAGCGCTGTCCACGGTCCGGCTGGTGCTGGAGCCCGGCGTGTCGCTGACGGGCCTGACGGTGGAGCGCGTGGGCGGCGCGCCGGTGCCGCTGGCGGAGCTGACGCTCACGCCGCACACCGGCTTCGAGGACGCGCTGCCCGTGTTCCTCCAGACGGGCGCGTCGGTGCCGGACGAGGCGCGGCACGAGGCGCTCAGCGACGCGCGCGGCGCGTTCGGGTTCCACGGGCTGGCGCGCGGCGAGTACCAACTGGAGGCGCGGGCCCCGGGCCACGCACCCCGCCGCGTCGCGCGCGTGCACGTGCCGGGGACGGACGTGCGCGTGGAGCTGGACGGCTCCGCGTTCATCGAGGGCTTCGTCACGCGTGCGGACGGCGCGCCCGCGCCGGGAGCGCGCGTGAGCGCCTGGGGCGAGGACGGCGCCGTGGAGGTGGAGGCCGGAGACACGGGGAGCTTCTCGCTGGACGTGCCGCCCGGGTCGTTCCAGGTGACGGCCCGCCATGGGGAGGAGACCGGCGCGGTCGGGAGCGCGGTCGTCGTGGGGCCGGGCATGACGGTGAAGGACGTGCGGATCCGCCTGGGGGGCGCGGCGTCGCTCGCGGGCGTGGTGCGGCGCAAGGGCTCGGGTGAGGCCATCGCGGGGGCCACGGTGGGCGTGCGCGCGAATGGCGACCGGGCGGACCTGGTTCAAGTGCGCTCGGAGGCGGACGGGCGCTTCGAGGTGCGAGGGCTCGCGCCGGGCGCCTACGACGTGCGGGTGCGCGCGCCGGGCTTCCAGCCGCTCACGCGCACGGGGCTGGGCGTGCTCGCGGGGCAGCGCTTCGAGCTGGTGCTGGAGCTCGCGGCGCCGGGCCGCATCGAGGGCACGGTGGTGGATGGCGCGGAGGCGCCGCTCCCGGGCGTGTCCGTGGTGGCACGGCTCAAGTGGCAGCCGCTGCCGGACGCGCTGCCCTCGGTGACGGACGCGCAGGGGCGCTTCACGTTGGAGGACGTGCCGGAGGGCACCGTGTACGTCGCGGCTCGCCGCGCGAACAGCGAGGACGAGGTGCGCCAGCCGGTGCGCGTGGAGGCGGGGAGGACCGCCACGGCGCGGCTGACGCTCGCGGGGGAGGGCGTGCTGGAGGGCACCGTGCGCACCGAGGGCGGCGGGCGGCCGTCTGGCCCCGTGACGGTCACCGCGCACCGGGTGGGTGCTCCGGCCTCGGAGTCCGTCGACGTGCCCGCGACGCCGGAGGGAACGTGGTCGATGCGCGTGGGCGCGGGGCGCTACCAGTTGAGCGCGTGGCTGTCCGCGCTGCGCTTCCAGAACGGCGACCAGCAGCAGGTGGTGGAGCTGGAGGCGGGCGGTCGGCGGCACGTGGACCTGGTGGTGGGCGAGCCCCAGAAGCCGCTGCGCGTGACGGTGCTGGAGCCCAACGGCGCGCCCAGCGTCCACGCGACGGTGATGGCCGCGGAGGCGGGCCGCACGGACATCCAGGCGGAGGAGCTGACGGACGCGGCGGGCCAGGCGGTGCTGTCATTGGATGGGCTGGGCTCGGATGCGTGGCGCGTCTGGTCCACGAACGGCGGACGGCAGGGCGAGGCCGCGAGCGTGTCCGCCTCGCAAAGAGCGCTCACGCTCCAGCTGAAGCCCGCGGCCCGGCTGAGGGGCACCGTGCGTTCGGCGGGAGGCCGCGAGGTGCGTGGCTTCACGCTGACCGTCACCGCGGCGCGCGGCGAGGACGACTTCCTGTCGAGCGTGGAGCGCCAGTTCTCCGGGGACGCGTTCCAGGTGGACGACGTCTTCCCCACGCGCGTCACCGCGACGGCCACGCTGCCGGACGGGCGCGCGGGCAAGGCGGACGTGACGCTGGCGTCCGGAGCGGAGGGCGTCGTGGAGGTGGTGGTGGACGCGGGAGGGGCCGTGTCCGGTCGGCTGGTGGACGCGCGCACGAACGCGCCGCTCGCGGGCGCGTATGTGGATGCGGACGGCATCGCGTCTCCGACGACGGGCGCGGATGGACGCTTCGAGCTGAAGGACCTGGCTCCGGGCGCGCACCGGCTCACCGCTTGGAGTCGGGGACGGGAGCTGGTGGACCGGCGGGTGACGCTCGCCGCCGGGAGGACGCAGGCGCTGGGGGACTGGCGCCTGGGGCCCCAGCGCGTGGAGCCGGGGCGGCTGGGGTTGAGCTTCGGCATGACGGGGCGGGACGTCGTCATCAGCGCCGTCGCGGAGGGCGCGGACGTCGTGGGGCTCCAGGTGGGGGACGTGGTGCGCTCCATCGACGGGGCGGTGGTGCTGGACACGGGCGAGGCGCGGCGGCGCGAGCTGGGCGTGCCGGGCAGCCCCGCGGTGCTCTCGCTGCTCAGGGGCGGCCAGCCGCTGTCCCTCACGTTCATCCGCGCACGCTGAGGGCCGCGCGGCTTGAAAGCGCGGGGCGGGCCCTGACAGCATCCGCGGCATGGATGAGCGCTTCACCCCGGAGCATGAGGCGTTCCGCCGCACCGTGCGTCAGTTCGTCGAGAAGGAACTGGCCCCGCACTCGCTGGCGTGGGACCAGGCCGGCGAGTTCCCCCGCGACGTGTTCCGCCGCTGCGGCGAGCTGGGCTTCTTCGGCATCAGCCACGACCCGGCGTATGGCGGCAGCGGGCTGGATGCCTGGTATGTGGCTGTCTTCGCGGAGGAGCTGGCGCGAGCGCGCAACGGGGGCGTGGCGATGTCGCTCCTGGTGCAGGGGCAGATGGCCACGCCGGTCATCAACGAGCTGGGCACCGACGAGCAGAAGCGCGAGTTCCTCGCCCCCGCGCTCGCCGGGGAGCGCATCGCGGCGCTGGCGATGAGCGAGCCGGACGCGGGCTCGGACCTGGCGCGGCTGCGCACGACAGCGCGGCGGGCCGGCGACGACTACGTCATCCAGGGCGCGAAGACGTGGATCTCCAACGGCGCCCGCGCGGACTTCCTGGTGCTGGCGGTGCGCACGGGCGGGGAGGGCGCGCCGGGCATCTCGCTGGTGACGCTGCCCACGGACGTGAAGGGCTTCTCCGTGTCGAAGAAGCTCCAGAAGGTGGGGCACCGCTCGTCGGACATGGCCATCCTCTACTTCGAGGACTGCCGCATCCCCGCCCGCTACGTGCTGGGCCGGGAGAACGATGGCTTCTTCCACATCATGAACAGCTTCCACGCGGAGCGCCTGGTGACGGCGCTCTACACGGTGGCGGTGATGGACGACCTGCTCCGTGAAGCCATCCGCTACGGCAGGGAACGTCAGGCTTTCGGGAAGCGCCTGCTGGACTTCCAGGTGTGGCGCCACACCTTCGTGGACCACGCCACCCGCGTGGAGGCGGCGCGGCAGCTCACCTATCAAGCGGTGCAGCTCTTCAATCGCAAACGCAAACAGAAGCCGGTGAAGGAGATCGCCATGGCCAAGCTCCTCTCCACGGAGCTGGCGCAGCGCGTGGCCTATGACTGCCAGCAGTTCTACGGCGGCATGGGCTACGTGGAGGAGTCGCACCTCGCGCGGGCGTGGCGCGACGTGCGCATGCTGACGATTGGCGGCGGCACGTCCGAGGTGATGAAGGAGATCATCGCCGGGACGATGGCGCTCTAGCGTCCAGCGGACGTGGGCTCCTGGGTCCCTCGCGCCCTATTTCCCCAGGAGTCCGCCGAGCACTCCGCCCAGTCCGCCGCCCTGGGGGGCGCTCCCGCCGCCGGCGCCGCCCGCGAGCAGGGGCACCACGGCGAGGATCTTCCCCACCAGGCCCGGGTCCAGGCGGGACTTGAGGAAGTTGAGCAGCAGGGGGGCCACCAGGGTCGCCTTGTCCGCGTCCAGGTTGAAGCGCTGGAGGACGGCCACCACGCCCGCGACCTCGCCCGCGTGGGCGGCCGCGCCACCCAGAGCGCCCATGAGGCCGCCCCCGCCGCCCCCACCACCGAGCATGCCGCCGAGGGCGCCCATGAGGCCGCCGCCATCGCCCGCCGGAGCCTGCGCCGCCTGCTGCTGCCAGCCCTGCATCTCCGGGATGGCCTGCTCCATCTGCTGGGCCGCGTCCGGGCCTACCTTCTCCTGCACCGTGCCCTGCACCAGCTTCAGGAGTGAACCCGCGAGCCCCTGTGCCTGCGTGCCATCCACTCCAAGCTGCTGCGAAAGCTGTCCGATGAGGTCCATGCGCCGTGCTCCTTCGCGTGAGTCCCAAGTGGGAGGTGGTGGTTGTAGCGGTCCTGGCGGGGGACTGGCTGGAAAACCGTCATGAGCGTTGCTCGGAGGACGCCCGCGGCGGCCTACAGCCGGGTGAAGGACCAGCTCACCGCGCGACCGCCCTCGTAGGGCATCACGCCGTGGAAGGGGCGCGGGTCCGCGTCGAACACGAGCGGCAGGAAGTGCCGGTCTCCGTCCCACAGCGACAGGGACAGGATGGAGGACACGGGGACCCAGGACAGCGAGCCCTCGGGGTTCTTGTCCAGGGGCGTGCCCTCGAAGGCGTCGATGCGGAAGATGAAGCCCAGCCAGTCCTCGCCGTGCTTGCCGAAGCCGGGCCAGGACAGGGTGCCGCGCAGGACCATGCGGGTGCACTCGATGCCGGCCTCCTCGCGGAGCTCCCGGCGCATGCACGCGGCGATGTCCTCGTCGCGGTCCATCTTGCCGCCCAGGCCGTTGTACTTGCCGTAGTGGGCGTCGTCCGGGCGCGCGTTCCGGTGGATGAGGAGCACCTGCTGGCCGTCCGGGGACATCACGTAGCCCAGCGTGGCGACGATGGGGGTGTAGGGCATGGGCCGGTTCGTCTCCTGATTCAGGCAGGGCGTCAAGCGGCGTGGCGCGCCCTCAAGGGGACGCGCCGGTCGCGGAGCCGGGCGGTGGCTCGTGGCGGCGCCACAGCTCGACGGCGGGGGCGTCTGGCGACACGGCGCGCGTGAAGTTCGCCTCGAACCAGCGGAGGCTGTCGGAGGAGAGCTGCCGGTGGCCGCGCTCGCCCAGGAGCACGAAGTCACACCGCGCCAGGAGCGCGAGCATGCGCTTCTGCGAGCCCGCGCTGGCGAAGGCCGCCGCCGCGTCCGGGAAGTGTCCTCCCGACGCGAGCGCGTCCTGGAGCATGAGCGCGTAGGGGTCCACGGGCACGACCTGACCCGGGAGCACCGGGGGCAGCCTTCCGGCCATGAGCCCCCAGGCCGGCTCGAAGCCGCACAGGGATGCGCCCGGTGGTACCTGCTCGCGCACGTAGCGCGCCTGGAGGACCTGCTCGCGAGGGCGGATCCTCGAACCGCGCAGCGTCTCCTGAAGGGAGTGCAGCGGCGCCAGCAGCGTCAGCCCGAACGCCACCGCGCCCACGGACCGGGCCCGAGCGGCGGCGAAGCCCACGAGCGCCGCCGCGCCCAGTCCGGCGAGCAGCGCCTCTGGCCCCGCGAGCAGCGCGTTGTAGTTGGACCAGTAGCTGCGCGCGGCGAGGTACGCGGCCACGGTGAGCAGGTACGCGGTGGCGACAAAGCGCTCGGGGGCGGCCTCCGCGCGGGTGCCGCGCCGCACGGCTCGGAAGAGCGCGACGCCCAGGCCCACCGCCGCGAGCAGCAGGGCCTGGCGGCGCCGCTCATGGAGCATCTCCAGCAGCCGCTCCCAGCGAGACACGGTGCCGTCCTCGGGCCGGGCGGACTGGAACCACAGCGCGTCGCGCACGAACGCGCCCGGAGCCATCAGGGCCAGCGGTCCCACGAGCGCCAGCACCGTGAGCGACGCGGTCAGCACGAACCTCCGCGTCAGGCTCCAGCGGAGCTGCGGAGCCCGGGCCACGAGCGCCGCCGCGCCCCAGATTCCGCCCAGCACCTTCACCGACGTCATCAGGCCCGCCAGCGCGCCTGCGAGGCCCGCGCGGCGGGGCAGGGGCGCGCGGCCCGAAGGCAGGAGCCACGCGTTCGCGAGGCCCAGGCCGCACAGGTTGAGCAGCGGATCCAGGAACGGGCCGCGCTCCATGGTGACGGCCTCCGGGTGCCCCGCGTAGACCAGCGCGGCCACCACGCCGGCCACGGGGCCCCAGGCCCGCATCGCCAGCCGGCCCACGAGCACGGTGCTCACGGCGCCCATCGCGGTGGCGAGCCAGCGCGCCAGCGCGAAGCCCGTGGCCGGGGCACCGAACGCGCCCACCGCCGCCGCCGGAGCCCCCAGGAGCAGCGAGCCGGGCGGGTGCACGAAGAGGAAGTCGCGGTAGGGCAGCACGCCCTCCCACAGCAGCGCGGACGCCGCGGCGTAGACACCCTCGTCGTAGTTCACGATGTAGCCGAGCGCTCCAGCGCGGTGGAAGAACGGCAGGGCCCGGATCACCCAGGCTCCCACGCCCAGCGCCAACAGCACCCAGGGCCACCAGCGCCGGGCCCTGCCACCCGCTGTCATCCACGTCAATCCATCCAAGGCGCGAGCATGCTACGCAGCCGCCCCGCCCCACGCGAGCCGCACGAGGGCAGGGGGCACGAAACAGGGTGGCAATGCGACGTGAGTCCGCGACGACACACACCGTGGATACACCATGAGTGACACAGACGCCGTGAGACATCGATGTGTCACCGCTGCTCACTGTCGCCGGAGATCGGCATCTGCCGCTGGCCTTCACCGGTGGAGCTGCGCGGCGGTCAGCGGGTGACGCTGCGAGGAACCCAGGATTCGCAGCCACGGCCACGGTGACCGTGGTGGGCACCCCCCTCAGCGCGGTGACGGAAGCGGCGGTCCGCGTACACCCCCCGACGCGGGAGCGCTCCTCCAGCCACGCCGACCTCCATGGCCACCCCGAGGTGGACGTCACAAGACCGGCACAATCCCCGCCGTGGGAGTGTCACCGGCATGTGTTACATGGAATTCCTCACTTGGAGGCTTCCCATGCATCTACGTGCCCTTGCCTTGACCTGTTTCACCGCGCTCGCGGCCTGTGACAACGCGCCTCTCGACGACGCTCCTTCGGAGTCCATGGAGGAGGTGGGTGTCAGCACCGCGGCGGAGACGGCGACCCGCCTCTACGCCACGGTGGGCAACAACGAGCTGAGCTTCGAGACGCTTGGCACCTTCGAGCAGCGCGACGGCGTGCGCGCCCTCATCCTCCACGCCACCGCGAACCGCTACCTGTCGGACGTCCTCAGCTTCGTTCCGGACGACGCCTTCGGGGACGCGAACGTCATCAGCGAGCGTCGGTTCGAGATCGTCCTCCACGAGGGGCACGAGCTCAACACGGTGCTCTCCGGGCTGCCGCTCTTCGTCCGCGTCACCACCAACACCGGCACGCCGCGCTCGTACACCGCGCGCATCGTGGTGGCCCCGCGCTTCTACGACTTCCGCGGTGACTCGGGCATCTGGATCGACGAGGCGGTCACCCCCCGCTATGTCGTCCAGGGCAACGACAACCTCATCTACCGGGGCCACGCCTCGGTCTCCGGGTACATCGACTGGCTCTCCGTCACGGCGCCGGACGGCATCCCGTCCGTCTACGGCCGGCCGAACTACAAGCTCGACTGGACGTACACGAGGCTGCACGAGGCCATCGACCCGCACACGGTCCCGCTTGCCTTCAGCGCTGGCGGTGACCACGGCGCGACGATGCAGAAGACCGCCCGCCTCGTGGCGCGAGTGACGGAGCTCGCGCTCACCGACGGCGACGCCTACGACGTCTGGCCCAGCCCGCCCTGCGACCCCGCCGTCTCCGCCTGCTACCACTCGCAGCCGGCGGGCACGACGGACTTCAGCCAGTGCGGCACCTATCGCCAGGTCCTGCGCTGCACGTACTAGCGCCCCGGTCTTCAGCGCCTCTCTGAATTCCGTCCCGCCAGCGACGCGGGCCCCCTGGAGGGGCCCGCCCTGAAGTCCAAGCGCATGGCATTGCCCGCGAGCGTGGTGTGAGTCCGTCCATTCACATACGCTCCGGGCAATGGTTCCGTCTCCCGAAGCCCCCGTCGCCGTCTATCAAGACATCCGCAGTTGGGCGGGGCTGCTGGTGTTGGACGTGCTGGCGCTTGCATACCTCGCCGCTTCCTGGTGGCTCGATGTGGGAGCAGGCGAACTGGACGTGATGGCGTCCTGCCTTCTTGGAACCTCGTTGCTGTTCGTGTTCATGGGCTCCCGGCGCATCAAGGTGGGGCCCTCGGGCATCCGCATGTACCGCCGTGGCGTGCTCCGTGTGCAGCGACCGCTCGATGCCTTCTCGCAGCTCCAGCCGGGACTCCCAGGACTGCAAGCCATTGTCGAGCTCATGCGTCTGGTTCAGTCCCCGGGAGAAGGGACAAGCGCCGCCGGAGCCGAGGGCGCCTCGCCCGACTTCTGAACATTCCCAGGCGCGTGTCTGGATGGCGGCGCACCGTATCGGCGCGCCGTCACCCATGCATGGACCTGGGGCCGCGCTACCGCGCGCTCCCATCCAACGCCTTCTTCATCGCGGCCAGGCCTTGGTCGATCATCGGTCCGATGAAGGTGCTCGCGTCGTGAGGAAGGAAGTCGGCGGTCCAGACGACCCGGCTCCCCGTGCCCTCCGCGTGGACCTGGACCGCTCCGTTGTAGTGGGTCATCGGTCCACCTTCCGCGCCCCACACGAGACGCCGTGCCTTGTCATCGATGGCCACGATGGGCTCCCTGACCACCATCCCGTTGCCGAAGGTGACCACACGGGCTCCCGGCTCAAGACGTGTGTCGACCACGAAGCCAGGAACCAGTCGCGTGTGAAGCGCGCCAATGTCGCGGATTGCATCCCACACCTGCTCGGGCGTGGCGCTCGTCGTGATGTCCTTGCGAATGGAAGCCATGGTGTTGCTCACGTGAAGCACACGGCTTCGACGTTGTTCCCATCCGGGTCGAGGACGAACGCGGCGTAGTAGTTGTCCGCGTAATCCGCACGGACTCCCGGCGCGCCATGGTCGTCCCCTCCGGCTGCCACGCCCGCGGCGTGGAACCGGTCCACCGCGCCGCGCTCGCTGGCCCGGAAGGCGACATGCCCGGTGCTCCGGGCGTCGCTCGTCGAATAGAGCCACAGGGCCGGCTGCCCCTTGGGGCCGAAGCCAGCGCTCGCCGCGTCCTGGTGACAGAGCACATGGCCCAGGGGCGCGAGCACTGCCTGGTAGAAGCGGATGCTGCGAGGGAGATCCTTCACATGTAGACCGACGTGGTCGAACACGATTGCCTCCTGAAGTGAGCCCTCCTTCTAGGTGGTGCTCATCATCTTCTCTTGGAGGATCTTGCGATCCCCTCGCGAGGCCTTCCGGTACGCGCGCGGTGAGACACCTGCCGCGCGGCGGAACGTGCGCACGAAGTTCGACAGGTCCCCGAAGCCAACGTCGTACGCGATGCGCGCGATGGGGGCCTCCGTCGCCAGCAGGCGCGCGGCCTGACGAAGGCGCATGCGCACGAGGTACTGATGCGGCGTGACCCCCAGCACGCCGCGGAAGACGCGGAGGAAATGGAACGGGCTCAAGCCCATCCGCGTCGCGAGCTCCTCGAGCGTCAGCGCTTCGTCCGCCTGCGCGTCGAGGAGGAGCGCGGCTTCGACGGCCCGCCGGCGGTCCCTCGGGTGCACGCGCGACAGGGACTCACGCTTCCCGGTAACGGTCCCCACGACGCGCGCCGCGAACGCGAGCGCCACCTCGTCCAGGCCGAGGCTGGTCCGGCCTTCGGCGGTCTGCTGTGCGAGCTCGCCGAGCATCACCACGGCGGGGACCGGCGGCAGGGCGCCCACGCGCCACACGTCCAGCGAGGCGCCGAGCGAATCCACGAGCGCGTCAGAGAGCTGGAATGACAAGCACTCATCGCCCGCGAGATGGTGCTCGTGGGTACAGTGGAAGGCGTCGCCTGCGTACCCGACCAGCGTCGCTCCGGCCACGAGCTCGTGCGCCGCACCGCGCGAGTGATAGCCGAAGCTCCCCCTCCGGACATACGACACCGAGAACGCCGAATGCCGCTCCTCGAACGGGCGTTCGCCCGGCTTCGCGTCGCACCGGCAGTCCACGACGGCGATGGAGCGCGAGCGGTGCAGGAGGGTGGTGCGCATCCGCGCTGGCTAGGGCGTGTCCGCAAATAAATCGAGCGCAGCCGGGTGTTAGAAGGGCATGAGCCGAGGAGAGCTGACGGACGCCCAATGGGAGCGGCTGGCCGGACTGCTGCCGCCCCAGAAACCCGCGCGGG
>JAFADT010000267.1 GCA_023424585.1 Pseudomonadota bacterium | reverse complement strand
AGGGGAGGATGGCCTGGTTGCGCCGGTCTCGCCCCTGCTTCGCGGAGCCACCTGCGGAGTCACCCTCGACGATGTACAGCTCGCTCTCGTGCGGGTCGCGGCTCTGGCAGTCCGCCAGCTTGCCCGGAAGCCCGCCGCCGTCCAGCACGCCCTTGCGGCGCACCGTCTCACGCGCCTTGCGCGCGGCGAGGCGGGCGCGGCACGCGTCGCCAATCTTCGCCACGACCTTCTTGGCGAGCGGCGGGTTCTCCTCGAGGAAGGTGGCGAGCTGGTCGTTCACCATCTGCTCGACCAGGCCCTTCACCTCGCTGTTGCCCAGCTTCGTCTTCGTCTGGCCCTCGAACTGGGGGTTGGAGAGCTTCACGGAGATGACCGCGGACAGGCCCTCACGCGCGTCCTCGCCCGCGGGCGTCTCCTTCAGGTCCTTCCAGAGCCCGCCCCGCTCCGCGTAGCTGTTGAGCGTGCGCGTGAGCGCGGCCTTGAAGCCGGACAGGTGGCTGCCACCCTCGTGGGTGTTGATGTTGTTGGCGAAGGTGAAGATGCGCTCGTCGTAGCCATCGTTCCACTGCATGGCGATCTCCAGCGACACGCCCTCGCGCTCCGACTTGATGTAGACGGGCTTGTCGTGCAGCGCCTCCTTCGCCTTGTTGAGGTACTCCACGAAGGAGGAGATGCCGCCGTCGAACTTGAAGTCGTGCTCCTTCTGGGTGCGCTCGTCGCGGATGGTGATGCGCAGCCCCGCGTTGAGGAACGCGAGCTCGCGTAGGCGCTGGCTGAGCGTCTCGAAGTTGAAGTCCACCGTCTCCATGACCGTGGGGTCCGGCTTGAAGTGGATCAACGTGCCGCGCTTGTCCGTGGTGCCCGTCTCCTGCGGGGGGCCATTGGACACGCCGCGCGCGTAGGCCTGCTCGTAGACCTTGCCGTCGCGCTGGACGCGGACCTTGAACCACTCCGACAGGAAGTTCACGCAGGTGACGCCCACGCCGTGCAGGCCGCCGGACACCTTGTACGCGCCGTTGCCGAACTTGCTGCCGGCGTGCAGCTCCGTGAGCACGACCTCCAGCGTGTCCTTGCCCTTGAACTTGGGGTCGGGGTGCGGGCCCACGGGGATGCCGCGGCCGTTGTCCTGGACGCTGAGCGAGCCATCCACGTGGATGACCACGTCGATGTCCGTGCAGTGGCCGGCGAGGGCCTCGTCCACGGAGTTGTCGACGACCTCGTACACGAGCTTGTGGAGCCCGTAGGTCATCGTGTCGCCGATGTACATGCCGGGGCGCTTGCGGACGGCCTCCAGCCCTTCGAGCTTGGTGATGGCGTCCGTCCCATAATCGGCGGGCGGCGCGGCCGGCGCGACACCGGTAGCGGGGGTCTTTTCCATGTGAAGCGTGTCCTTGGGAAAGGCTGCCGTTGCGACAGGGCTCAAGCCCGTTGTGCCTACCACCACCGGGCATCCCGGACAAGCTCCGGGAGCCCACGCAAGGCTGCGGAAAGATTCATGAATCAGGCATCGAAACGCGAGGGCGGGAGGCGGTCCTCCAGCGCCGCGATCAGCTCTTCATAAACAGCCTTGCGGGCGAAAAGATGTCGCGTGACGAGCACCCTTCCCTCCTCCTTGAGGAACAGGCCCAGCACGCTCCCCTTGCGGCCGACCTGGCGCACGGAATCAATCTGCCCCCAGTGCAGCTCCAGCGGCTGGCCGCTGAAGGGGCGGGCCACCCGCACGCCCGCGGCGTCCAGGGTGACGCCCCACCCCGCGCGGGGGCGCAGGCGGTGGATGGAGACGAGGAAGGCCAGCATCAGGCCCGCGCTGAGGCCGGCGCGCGCCATGGCGACCAGCCCCCCTCCGCCCCGGTAGTCCGCCAGGGCCCAGGCGGTGAGGACCGCCAGGAGGCACGCGCCCACGATGAGGGCGATTCGGGTGGGACGTGGATCGAACGAGAAGAAGCGCGGGGTCATGGTGGCGGGCGGAAAGGGAGTGAAACCTAACCCCCTGGCGCACGGTGTGCGCGTCCTTTCCTCCGGGGCTGTTCTTTGCCCGTCGTCCCCGTGCCTAGGCTGGCGGCCCGCATGACGGACGCCGAGCTCACCCAGCGACTGCGCACCAACCTCATCGCCTTCAAGCGGCTGCAGGCCGAGCGCGGCCCGCTGCGCCACCTGCGGCTGCCCGGCGTGGACGCGTTCGCGCTCCCCCGCTACCAGGACGCGCACTTCCAGCAGGTCCTCTTCACGGACGCGGACGCGCTGGCCCGGGCGCTGCCCGCCGTCGCGGACTTCTACCGGGGGCACGGGCTGCCGCGCTGGCGCGTCACCCTGACGCCGGGGCAGCGGGACGCGGCGCGGGTGCTGGGCGCCGCGGGCTACCGGCCGGACTTCACCGTGGTGGCCATGGGGGCCTGGCTGGAGGAGCTGCCGGACGCGGCGCCCGGCGTGCCGGTGGAGCCCGTGGAGGACCTGAACGACCTGGTGGAGATCAACGTCCAGACCTACGGCGCCGAGTGGCGGGACATCCTCTCCGTGTGGCAGCGGCCGCCCCGCCTGCCGGTGCACACCGTGGTGGCGCGCGAGCACGGCCGGGCGCTGTCCTGCGGGCTGGCGGTGGACGTGGCGGACACGGCGGGCGTGTACCTGGTGGCCACCCACCCGGAGGCCCGGGGGCTGGGGCTCGCGTCCGCGGTGATGCGGGGCATCATCGCCGAGGCGCGCAAGCGCGGGTGCGCCGCGACGGTGCTCCAGTCCACCCCGGCGGGCCTCCGCGTGTACCGGCACCTGGGCTACCGCGACATCGGCGCCTGGGAGCACTGGGTGCCGCCGGCGCGCTGAGGGGAGCGCGGCCCCCAGGCCCTCAGCGCAGCGCCTCCAGCTCCTCCAGCGTCTCCAGCACGCGCTGGGGCTCCTCCAGGCCGTGGAGCCGGTCCGCCAGCCCCCGCCCCGCGAGCCGCGCCACGTGCGCCAGCCGCATCAGCCGCGCGCGGCCCACGTGGCCGTCCACCAGCGCCACCACCAGCCGCAGGGGCAGGCCGTCCGGCGTGTCCACCTTCAGGGGCCGGGCCAGCGTCACC
>JAFADT010000264.1 GCA_023424585.1 Pseudomonadota bacterium | reverse complement strand
CGCGCGTGCCACCCTCGGCCCCTGCGACGCTCGGCGTCGGCCTCGTGATGAGCTCGGGTGGGGTGATGGCAGGCTCGCGGCTGGTGGTCTCCGCCGAGTGGGTGGAGCTGATGCGAAGGCTCGTGCAGGCGGGAGTCATCTCCGTTCCTGCCGTCGGCGCGGCCGTCCTCATTCACGGCGGACAGGTCACGATGGCTCAGGCGCATCAGGACCTGCCCAAGGGCGTGCGCGACGCGCTGGGGGACAGCCCCGAGGTGCGCGGCATGCAGGTGACGGGCAGGGCCGGGGCGGGCATGTCCGACGCGCCCAAGCACCACGTGTTGCCGCAAGAGCACCGCGAGTGGTTCGAGCAGCGCGGCTTCACGGGCGACATGGACATCGACCAGTTCTGCGTCCGGTTGGAGCAGGCCCACCACGAGGCGATTCACGGCGGGGGGAACTGGAAGCTGGGACGCATGTGGCCCGGTGAGTGGAACCGGATGATCATGGAGGCTCTGCACGAAGCTGAGATCACGGCAGGTCGGAGGTTGACGCGGAATCAGGTCCTGGACATCGTCGTGGAGCGTATGAAGGTCTACAAAGTCCCAATCGCGTTCACGAAAGGGAGCAGCCGATGAACGACGGACGTTCATGGCGGGAGAACTGGAAGGCCCGCTTGTATGAGCGCATCCGCGAGCGGGGCTACGACTCACTCACGGCTTTTGCCGAGGCCCGTCCCACCGCATCGTTGGTGGCGCTGGCCGAGGAGCTGGGTCCGGACGATGTTGCCGGAATTCAGGTGTACGACGGATTGGTAGCTGAAGCAGTGCGAAGCAAACGAGTGACCCGCTTGGTACGTGGACAACTTGTGCGCGAGCTGTGGGGGAGCATCCCTGAGGGTTGGCCAGCCGTGCTGGATGACGACAACCGCTTCAAGGTTGCCAAGGCACTTGGCCCCTGGATTGCCTTTACTCCAGACACGCATAAGGAGCGCGCACGCCAATGCAGGACGTCGCTCCTCGCCAATCCGCCCCCTGCTGGCTGGCGTCCACTCGGCCCCGACGACAATCTTCTCCGGACGCTTCTCCCCGACGAAGAAGCCTGACCGACAGCGGGTAAACCCGCCAGTTGGCGAGACGGAGCGCCACGTTGCGACGTCGCCGCTTCGTCCCGCAGAACTCAACAAAGGGGGAAGCCGATGACCGACGGCCGTTCGTGGCAAGGGAGCTGGAATGCCCGCCTATATATGAGCGGGTCCGCGAATGTGGTGACGACATGCTCACCGCCTTTGCTGAGGCGGGACCGTTAATCCTCCGCCGCTGCCAGCAGCTCCACATCCCGGAGCAGGGCTTCCAAGCCTCCCTCGCCCTCGGTGACCCGGTAGTAGCCGCGAAGCTGTCCTCGGGCGTCCACGAGCACGAAGTGCTCGCCGTGGAAGACGCTGAAGAAGTCGTCCTCGCCCGCGACGGCGTCGCGGCCCATCATCACCCGGAAGCCCTCCAGCACCGTCGTCTCCACCTGATCCAGTGGTCCCGTCAAGAGCGTCCAGTTGGACGTGTCGATGCGGTGGTCGCGCGCGTAGGCGGTCAGCCGCTCCGGCGTGTCGTAGCGCGGGTCCACGCTGAAGGAGGCGAAGCGCAGGTCCAGGCCCTGCTCCCGAGCCTGCCGCTGCACCTTCAGCATCTTCTCCGTGAGCAGCGGGCAGACGGTGGGGCAGCGGGTGAAGAAGAAGTCCGCCACGTAGAGGTGGCCCCGCATGTCGGCGTCGGAGAAGGGACGCCCCGTCTGGGCGGTCAGCTCGAAGCGCGGGAGCGGCCCATACAGGGGCAGGTTCCGCGCGGCGATGCGCGCGCGTTCGCGTTGAGCGAGCGGCCACGCGATGAACAGCAGCGCGAAGCTCAGCGCCACCGCGAGCGCGAGCCAGGAGATGGGCCTGCGTGATGCGGAGACAGGGGTGGACATGGGCTTCATGGGAGGCGGCAGGAGCGGAGACAGCGCGCGTCCGTGACGATGCGTTCAGAGGGAGAGGGGCTTTGATTCGAGTCGTAGACGCCTCGCACCTGGAGGCGTTGATCCACCAGCAACAGGAGGCGCCCGCTGTCCCCAAGCCGCCGCCAATCCGGGTGGAGCATCGTGGAGGTGCTCGGCGTCGCGATGACGAGCCGAACCGGGACGCCGTCAGCCTCCAGCTGTGCCTGGACCTGCCCCAGGAATGGGAGACGCTGCGCCTCCGGCGCCAACGCGAACTGGATCAGGGTGAGCTGTCCATGAAGCGCTCCGATCTCCAGTGGCTGATCCCGGTCACCGTGAAGTGTGAGCGCGGGCAGTGGGCCATACACAGGAGGCGGCACCTCCAGCTCCCACGAGGCGTTCGTGGAGGGCGCCTCCGACCAGGCGAAGTCCAGCACCAGGACGAGCGCCGCGCACGCGAGCACGGACACGGTCAGCCCCGCGGCTCCCAGCACCCCGAACACCCATGAGCGGGGCTGCGCTGAAGCGGAGGGAAGGGCGGTCATTGCAGGTGCACCCTCTCGCATCCAGAGCGCCTGCGCGATGCGACACCTTGTCGCAGAACCCTGACCGGTCTCTTCCGCTACACGGCGGTGATGAAGACACTGCTGATGGGAATGTTGTTGCTGGGCGCGACGCTCTCCGCCGCGCCAGCTGCTGGGAGCGATGCGGGGCAGGTGAGCGCGGCTGTCAGTGTCGGCACGGTGGTGAGTGCATCCGGCCGGCTCCGCGTCGAGGTCCTCTCTCCGATGACACCCCTGCGAAGAGGTGTTCAGGTGTTTCAGGTGCGGGTCACCGACGCCGCGTCGGGGAAGCCGGTGTCTGGAGTCGTGCTGTCCGTCCAGCCCTGGATGCCCGCCATGGGCCACGGCATCTCCGACGTCCCACGCGTCACCGCGCGAGCCCCCGGGACCTTCGAGGTGTCCGACATGGACCTCTTCATGCCCGGAGCCTGGGAGCTGCGCTTCACGCTGAAGGGGACGGTGGAGGACTCCGCGGCCGTGACCCTCAAGCTGGGACGGTAGGCGGGCGTGAGCGGCCGCCCCGGGCTTGCCGGCTGGCAGTGGCGGCGGGGCGTTCCGCGGCGCCGCAGGCACGGAGCCCAGGCTGCATGCCGCGTGAGGCGTCTGCCCGGGCAGCAACTTCGCGGAGCCCCATCCGGAGCGCGTCGCGCGGGCCGGCGATGTGCCCTTCAGGCGATGGCAGCTCGGAAGCTCAGGGCTCGCGCGGCATCAAGCCGCTGAACTCGTAGATGAACGCACCGTTCTCCGTGACGTCCACGGTGCAGGCGCCCGCGCGGGACAACCCTTCGAGCACCTCCTTGGCTTCAGTGAACGAGAGCTGCGTGCTCGCCGCCACCTCGGCGATGGTGACGCGGCCGCCGCGCGCCTGCGCGCAGGTGAGCACCATGCGTTCGAGGTCACGCCCGCTCAGGGCCGGCCGCGCCGACTCCCTCAGCCCGGGGGGCCGCTTCGTGCGCCTCGCGGAGCGGATGAGGGCCAGTCCCCCGAGGATGAAGAGGGCGGCGAGCAGGAACCCCGTGACCGAGCTCCGCGCCGTGCCCTCGCGCAGGTGGTCGAGCTCCACGCCGACGCCCACGATGCCGAATGCGGCCAGCAGTCCCCCGATGATGCTCTTCATGCATCCCCCATCGCGGGGGGACCGCCCCTCTGTCCCTCGCGCTGGTTCATAACAGAAGACCTCGCGTCTCCATCCGGAGCGCGGTGGTGCCCGGGCCCACCCGTGGAGTTGAATGGCGTCGAGGGCCCCATGACGACCGCCGCCGATACCTCCAGCGCTTCCCCGAAGTCCTCCTCGCGCCTGCCCGTCGTCTTCATCCCGCACGGCGGCGGTCCCTGGCCATTCGTGGAGCTGGGCCTTCCGAAGGCGGAGGTCCAGGCCCTCGCGGCGTACTTGAGTCAGCTGGGCCAGCGCCTCGCGACGCCGCCCAAGGCGCTGCTCGTCATCTCCGCCCACTGGGAGGAGCCCGTGCCCACGGTGATGACGTCCGCCGCGCCGCCCATCCTGTATGACTATTACGGCTTCCCACCGGAGTCGTACCGCATCCCCTGGCCGGCGCCGGGCCACCCGGGACTCGCCGCGCGGGTGCGGGAGCTGCTCGCCTCGGCGGGCTTCTCCTCGGCGGCGGACCCCGCGCGCGGCTACGACCACGGCACCTTCATCCCGCTGAAGCTGACGTACCCGGAGGCGGACATCCCCTGCGTCCAGCTGTCGCTGAAGCAGGGGTTGGAGCCCGCGGAGCACCTGGCCATGGGGCGGGCGCTCGCGCCGCTTCGCGACGAGGGCGTGTTCATCATCGGCAGCGGGATGACGTTCCACAACCTGCGCGCCTTCGGGGACCCTCGCGCATACGAGGTCTCCGCGAAGTTCGACGCGTGGGTCCAGGACGCCGCCACCTCTCCCGCCGCCATGCGCGATGAGAAGCTCACGCAGTGGACGCAGGCCCCGTTCGCGCGGCTCGCCCATCCGCGCGAGGAGCACCTGCTCCCCTTGATGGTCGCCGCAGGCGCCGCCGGAGAGGACCGGGGCACCACCGCCTGGTCCGGCTCCATGATGGGGACGCGCATCTCCGGCTTCCAGTTCGGCTGACGCCGAGAGGGGCCCTCAGCCCTTGGAGGCAGGGGCCTTCTTCTCGCGCAGGACCTGGAGGACCTCCCGCGCGGTGGCGGCGGAGGACGCCGGGTTCTGCCCGGTGATGAGCCGCCCGTCGCGCACCGTGAAGCTCTTCCACAGCGGACCGGACTCGTAGCGGGCGCCCAGCTCGCGCATCCGGGTCTCCAGCGGGAAGGGGACGATGGCGTCGTACTTCGCCGCCTGCTCCTCCGCGTTGCTGAAGGCCGCCACGCGCTTGCCCGCCACCAGCGGCTTGCCGTCCGGGCCCTTCACGCCCACCAGCGCCGCGGGGCCGTGGCACACCGCCGCCACCACCGCGCCGCGCGCGTAGCCCGCGGCGAGCAGTTGGTGCGTGGGCGCGTGCTGGGCCAGGTCCCACATCACGCCGTGCCCGCCCACCACGAAGTACGCGTCGTAGGTGTCCTTCACCTGCGCGAGGACCTGCGTGTTCGCCAGCTTCCTCGTCGCCTCGGCGTCCGCGAGGAAGGCGCGCGTGTCCTCCGTCTGCGCCTTCTCGCTGCGCGGGTCGACGGGCGCCTTGCCGCCCAGCGGCGAGGCGATGTCCACCTGGGCCCCGGCCTTCACGAACTGCTCGTACGGCGCGGCGAGCTCCTCCAACCAGAAGCCCGTCTTCTCTCCGGTGCTCCCGAACTGCGAGTGGCTGGTGACGATGAGCAGCACCTTCACGGCGGTGAGCGCTTCCATGGGACGCCTCCTTTTCGAGCCCCTTCCCCGGGGCGATGGGCGAGGCATACGTCCCGGCCGCCCCCAAGAAAACCGAGGGCTCCTTCACATAAGCTGAAGCCATGCTTGGCAATCGCGAAGCGCTCTGGACGCTGTGGGAGGTGAGCCGCGCGGGCACGCACGCGGCCGCCGCCGCGCGCCTGGGCATCACCGCCTCCGCCGTGGGCCAGCAGCTCAAGGCGCTGGAGCGGCACGTCGGCGTGGCGTTGTTCGAGCGGGTGGGACGTCGGGCCCGGCTCACCCCGGCGGGAGCGGCGCTCGTCGCGCGGCTGGGCAAACACCTGCCCGCGCTGGACGCCGCGGTGGAGGAGGCCTCCGAGGCCCAGCGCGCGGTGCGCGGCGAGGTGTCCCTGGGTGGGCCCTGGCCCTTCTTCCGGTACTAGCTCCGGCCGCGCCTGCCGGGGCTCCTGGCGAGGCACCCGGAGCTGCGGCTGGACGTGCGCTTCGACGTGCCCAGCCGCGTGTCCCGCCTGCTGCTGGAGGGCGCGCTGGACCTGGGTATCCTCGGGCTGCTGCCGGAGGCCCCGGGCCTGGAGGTCCGGCCGGTGGCCCAGGAGGAGTTCGTCGCCGTGGGAGCGCCCTCGTACCTGAAGCGGTGGGGAACGCCGCGCGGGGCGCGCGA
>JAFADT010000238.1 GCA_023424585.1 Pseudomonadota bacterium | reverse complement strand
CGCTCGCGTCACCGTCAAGCTCCACCTGGGCCCCATCCCCCAGCGCATGGTCGCCGAGCACACCGCCTACGTGGAGGGCTCCTCCTTCCAGGACACCCAGCGCGAAGGCCCCTTCGCGAAGTGGATCCACGACCACCGCATGAACCCCGACGGCCCCGGGACCTCCATCCTGGAGGACTCCATCCAGTACGCGCTGCCCGTCGGGGCGCTCGGGGACACCTTCGGCGGTGGCTACGCCCGCCAGCGGCTGGAGCGCATGTTCGCGTACCGCCACGCGCTCACCCGCGCGGACCTGCGCCGCCATGCCGCCTTCGCCTCCCAGGGGCCGCTCACCGTGGCCATCGCTGGCGCGTCCGGCATGCTGGGCTCCTCGCTGTCCGCGTTCCTCACCACCGGCGGCCACCGCGTGAAGCGGCTGGTGCGTGGCCGCGCGAACCCGGCGCGCGGGGACATCGCCTGGGCCCCCGACCGGGGCACCCTCGACGCCGCCGGCCTGGAGGACGTGGACGCCGTGGTGCACCTGTCCGGCTCCAACGTGGGCGAGGGCCGGTGGACCGACGCGCGCAAGGCGGAGATCCTCAAGAGCCGCACGGAGACCACCCGCCTGCTGTCGGAGACCCTGGCCCGCGCCACCCGCAAGCCGCGCGTGCTCATCTGCGCCTCCGCCGTCGGCTACTACGGCAACCGGGGCGAGGAGGCGCTCACCGAAGCCTCCTCCTGCGGCGAGGGCTTCCTCGCGGACGTCACGCGCCAGTGGGAGGCCTCCACCGGGCCCGCCGAGGCCGCGGGCATCCGCGTGGTGCGCCTGCGCATCGGCGTGGTGCTGGACGCGCGGGGCGGGGCGCTCGCGAAGCTGGCGCTCGCGACCCAGGCGGGCGGCGGCGGCCCCGTGGCCTCCGGACGCCAGTGGATGAGCTGGGTGGCGCTGGAGGACGTGCTGGGCATCATCCAGCTCGCCCTCTTCACCCCGTCCATCCAGGGGCCCGTCAACGCCGTGTCCCCGAACGCGGTGCGGCAGGGCGAGCTGGCGAAGGTGCTGGGCAAGGTGCTCCACCGCCCCGCGGTGTTCCCGCTGCCCGCCGCCGTGGTGAAGACCGTCTTCGGGCAGATGGGCGAGGAGACCCTCCTGTCGAGCGCCCACGCGCTGCCCACCGTGGCCCAGGCCCACGGCTTCCCCTTCCTCCTGCCCGACCTGGAGGGCGCGCTGCGCTTCACGCTGGGCCGCACCACCGACGGCGCGGAATACCGTCACGGGTGAGTCCGTTGGGGCGGCGCCTGTCGTCCCATGCGGCGCGCCCGGTGCTTGACACTCCTCGGGAGGGGCGACAGAAGTGCGCCGCTTCCCCCTCGCTTCGAGGAGTCTTGATGATCCAGGTCGAAGGGTTGACGAAGTTCTACGGCGAGCACGCGGCCATCCGGGACCTGGCCTTCACCATCGGCCAGGGCGAGGTCATCGGCTTCCTGGGCCTCAACGGCGCCGGCAAGTCGACGACGCTCAGGGTCCTCGGCTGCGTGCTGCTGCCCACCTCGGGGCGCGTCGTCATCGACGGGCACGACGTGGTGAGCCAGTCCCACGAGGTGCGTCAGCGCATCGGCTACCTGCCGGACGTGCCCCCCGTCTACGAGGAGATGACCGTGGGCGAGTACCTGGCCTACGTCGCCCGCCTGCGCGACGTGCCGGCGAAGGCCACCGCGTCCCACGTGGGCGAGGCCGAGGAGAAGACCGGCCTTCGCGACGTGCACGGCGACGTCATCGCCACGCTGAGCCACGGCTACCGCCAGCGCGTGGGGCTGGCGCAGGCGCTGGTGCACAAGCCCGCGCTGCTCATCCTCGACGAGCCGACCAGCGGCCTGGACCCGCTTCAAATCGTGGAGATGCGCGACGTCATCCGCGGCCTCAAGGGCGCGCACACGGTGCTCGTGTCCAGCCACATCCTCCCGGAGATCTCCCAGACGTGTGACCGGCTGCTCATCATCCACAAGGGCACGCTGCTGGCGCAGGGCAGCGAAGAGGAGCTGTCGCGAAGCCTGGGCGGCCCGTCCATCGTGCTGGAGGTGCGGGGCGACCGCGCGCGCGCCCTGGAGGCCTTGCAGGGCTTCGGCGCGGTGGAGGCGCGGGAAGGGGAGCGCGGCGTGCTGGCCCTGAAGGTCGCGGCGGCGCCGGACCTGCGGCCCCAGGTGGCTCGGGCGGTGGTGGGCGCGGGCCTGGAGCTGCTGCGGCTGGACGCGAACGAGGGACAGCTGGAGGCGCTGTTCCTGCGCCTGACGGGGCAGGAGGTGAAGGCGTGAAGGCGCTCCTGATTGCGCGCCGCGAGCTGGCCGGCTACCTGCGCACGCCCAGCGGCTACGTCATCCTGGCCATCATCCTCGCGGTCAACGGCCTGTTCTTCAACGCGTACGCCCTGGGCGGCGCGAGCAAGCGCTCCGCGGAGGTGCTGTCCGGCTTCTTCTACTACTCCAGCGGCTTCACCATCGTGGCCGCCATCCTCGTGTCCATGCGGCTGCTCGCGGAGGAGCGCCAGACGGGCACGCTGCCGCTCCTGTACGCGTCGCCGGTGCGGGACCGGGACATCGTGCTGGGCAAGTTCCTGGCGGGGCTCGCGTTCCTGGCGCTGTACCTGCTGCTCACGCTCTACATGCCGCTGCTGGTGCTGGTGAACGGCAAGGTGTCCTTCGGACACGTGGCGGCGGGCTACCTGGGGCTGCTGCTGCTGGGGAGCGCGTCGCTGGCGGTGGGGACGTTCGGGTCGTCGCTGGCGAAGAACCAGCTGCTCGCGGCCATCTTCTCCGCGGTGATGCTGGTGGCGCTCATCCTGTGCTGGCTGCTGGCGCGCATCACCGAGCAGCCGCTGTCGGACATCTTCAGCGCGATGTCGCTGTGGAACCAGCACTTCCCCCCGTTCCAGACCGGGCTCATCCACGTGCGGGACGTCGTCTACTACCTGGGGGTCACCTACGTGGCGCTGTTCGCGGCCACGCGGGTGCTGGAAGCGCGGAGGTGGCGATGAGCACGCCGGCCTCTTTCGGAACGGGACTGGCCGCGACGGGGGCGTTCGTCGCGGGGCTCGTGGCGGTCTTCCTCGCGGAGCGGGTGCTGGGCGCGGGCTCCGGCCGCGTGGCGCTGGCGGCGCTGGGCACCGCGGTGGCGGTGGGCGCGACGGCGTGGCGCGCGGTGCGGGTGATCTCCGCGCCCTCGGAGCGGCGCGCGCTGGAGCGGTGGGTGCTCACGCTGTACGTCGTGGGGCTGGCCGCGCTGGTGCTCTACTTCGTGAAGGGGGACGTGGGGACGGCGCTCCTCGGGGAGCCGCTGGCGCGCTCGGCGCCCCGGCTGTCGGTGGTGCTGGCGGTGCTGTTCCCGGCGCTGCTGCTGTGCTCGCTCGTTCCGCTGGCGATGGTGGAGGCCGCGCTGGTGGCGATGGCGCGCGCGCCGGTGCCGGAGACGGGCCGCGTGCGCAGCGCGCTGTACTCCGGCCTGGGCGTGGCGTTCGTCGTCGTGTTCGCGTTCGCGGCGACGTACGTGGCCACGCAGGCGGACGCGACCTGGGACCTGTCGTACTTCCGGACCGCGAAGCCGGGCGATGCCACGCGCAAGCTGGTGCGCGGCCTCAACGAGCCCCTGCAAGTGACGCTCTTCTTCCCGCCCGCCAACGAGGTGGGGGAGGCGGCGCGGCAGTACTTCCGCGACCTGGAGCCGGAGAGCCCGCAGCTGGGCGTGGAGGCGCTGGACCAGGCCGTGGAGCCCGCGCGTGCCAGGGCCCTGGGCGTCAGCGGCAACGGCTCCGTGGTGCTGGCGCGGGGAGACCGCAAGGAGATCCTCACGCTGGGCCTGGAGCCGGAGCGGGCGCGGGGGCAGCTCCAGCGGCTGGACGCGGAGGTGCAGCGGCGGCTGCTGGCGGTGGCGAAGCCCCGTCGCGTCGTCTACCTCACGGGAGGCCACGGGGAGCGCGCGGACACGCGGCCCGTGCCGGGAGAGGCGGCCCGCCCGTCGGTGGCGCAGCTCAAGGAGCTGCTGCGCGCGCAGAACGTGGATGTGCGCACGCTCACGGCCGCCGAGGGGCTGGGGTCGGCGGTGCCCTCCGACGCGGCGATGGTGGCGGTGCTGGGGCCCACCCGGGAGCTGCTGCCGGAGGAGGCCACCGCCCTGCGCGAGTACTGGGAGCGCGGTGGGCGGCTGTGGATCGCGCTGGAGCCGGAGGGCGCGGCGCTGGAGCCGCTGCTGCAACCCATGGGGCTCAAGTCGCTGCGCGTGCCGCTGGCGAACGACCGGGTGTTCTTCCGCACCACGCGTCAGCTGAGCGACCGGGGCAACCTGGGCACGGCGAGCTTCTCCTCGCACCCGTCGGTGACGTCGCTGTCCGCGCTGGGCTCCCAGGGCGCGGTGGCGTTCCCGGGCGCGACGGCGCTGGAGGTGGTGACGCCGCCGGTGCCCGGCGTGCTGCTGGACACGAGCGTGCGCGCGCACGCCGCGACGTTCGCGGACCGCAACGGCGACTTCGAGCCCGAGCCGGGCGAGGTCGTGAAGGCGTGGCCGCTGGTGGTGGCGGTGGAGCGGCCGGCGGGGGAGGGGAAGCCCGCGCCTCGCGCGGTGGTGATGGCGGACGCGGACGCGCTGGGCGACGGCATCCTGGGCAACCTGGGCAACGCGTACCTCGCGGTGGACACGCTGCGCTGGCTCTCCGGCGAGGAGGCGCTCTCTGGCGTGACGTCCAGTGAGGAGGACGTGCCGTTGCAGCACACGCGCTCGCAGGACGTCGCGTGGTTCTACGCGACGGTCTTCGGGGTGCCGGTGGCGGTGCTGGCGGTGGGCTTCTTCGTGACGCGGCGGCGCGGACGGCGCGCGCCTCGGGGTGCCGCGGCGGCGGGAGGTGCGCGATGAAGGCGCGTGATGTGGCGGTGCAGGGGGTGCTGGCGGGCGTGGCCCTGGTGGCCGCGTTCTTCGTGTGGCAGCGCGAGCCCTCGCGCGCGCCGGGTGAGGTGACGGTGGAGGACGCGCCGGCGAGCGCGCTCGACCGCATCCGGTACGACGAGGAGTCGCGCTTCGTGGAGCTGGTCCGCGACCCCCAGGACCGCGACACCATCTGGGTCCGCCTGGGCAGCAAGCCCGCGAAGCCGCCCCCCGAGGCCGCGATGGATGCGGGTGTCCTGGCCCGTGCCTCCGGTGACGCGGGCAGCGCCGCGCCCGACGCGGGAGCGCTGGCCCCTGCGACGAACGCCGGTGCACTCGCCCATGCGGGCATCGACGCGGGGCGTTCCGCGCGGGATGCGGAGGCGTTGGCCCGCGCGGCGCCCGACGCGGGCCCGCATCCGGCGGTCAGCGACGGAGGCGCGCTCGCCAGTGCTCCCACGGACGCGGGGACACCCGAGAGTCCTGCCCCCGTGCCTCCGCCCCGGGAGCTGCGCGGCAACGACGCGGCGCTCAAGCTGTTCTCCCGCTTCGCTCCGCTGCGCGCGCAGCGGGACCTGGGCGTCCTGGACCCGCAGAAGCTGGACGAGGTCGGCCTCGCGAAGACGGAGCGCGGCCTGACGCTCACGCTCGACGGGACGCCCCGGACGTTCCGCCTCGCCACCCCCGTGTCGGGCTGGGGCGCCCCCTACCTCCAGCGCACGTCCGACGGGCACGTCTTCCTCCTCGGGCCCGGCCTGCTGCCGGACCTGGAGGCCGCGGCCAGCCGGCTCGTGGACCGCCGGCTGCACGCCTTCGACGTGGACGGCTTCGACCGCGTCGTCATCTCCACGGGCACCCACTCCCGCGCCTTCATCGCCAACGGCCAGCCCCCGGGCGCCGTGCAGCTCTCGCCCGTGGACGCCCCCGGCACCCCGGACGAGTTCGCCCGCAACTGGCACGACCGCCTGTGGCGCCTCACCCCCGTGGAGCTGCTCGGCCGCGGAGAGGCCCCTCCGGGCCCGGCCCCCACGCCCGCCTTCCGCGTGGAGTACCAGCGCGGCGGCAAGGCCGTGGGCGAGCTCTCCATGGCGAAGACGCCGGACAGCTCATGGTACGCGCGCACGGAGCTCGCCCCGGGCTGGGTCCGCATGGGCGGCGGCCTGGAGCTCCTGGCCGAGGACGCCGCGAAGCTCACCACGCCGCGCTGATGCTCACGGCGCGGCGGCGTCCGCCCGCTCCACGTCCAGCCGCACGTCCACGAAGCTGTAGGCCGGCCACGGCCCCGTGAAGCGGAACGTGTACGCGTCCAGCCGCGCCACCAGCGAGTGCAGCCGCGCCTCGAACGCGGCCACCCGCGTGCGGTCCACCAGGAAGGCCGCGTTGAGCAGCATCCGCTCCCCCAGCGGCGGCGTCTCGTGCACGGCCTCCGCCAGGGTCCGCAGGCCGGCCTTCAGCCCGTCCAGGTCCTTCCGGGTGCGGTCGCGCAGCGCCGCCTCCAGCCGCGCCTCGTGGTCCTCCTCGAGCTCGGAGGGGCCGCGCGCCAGCTCCGGGTTCGCCTCCCGCAGGCTGTGCATCAGCGCGTCGCCGTGGCAGTACACCTTCAGCCCCAGCTCCACGCGGCCCTCCAGCTCGGACAGCGCCCGGCTCAACGGCACGCGCGCCACGTGCAAGAGCTCCCGCACGCGCTCCTCCGAGGGCAGCACCGTCCCGAAGGCCACCGGCACCAGCGTGTGCTCGCGCACCACGGCCTCCGCCACGCGCTGGTGCATCAGCAGGTGCGCCCGCGTGGGCACCACCCTCGGGCCCGCCACGTCCGACACCAGCGCCGCGAGGCAGCCCTCGCGCACCGTGCGCACCGGGGCCTCACCCAGCCCCGCGACGTCCGGCTCCCACCGCGTGTCTTCTCGCACGATGCCGTAGAGGTAGTGCGCCCGCCCCTCTCGCGAGGACTCCGCCTGGGTCTTCGCCGTCATGACGTGCCCACCTCCTTGCAGTGACGCCGCTTCAGCGCGGGGATGCCGCCTCGCGCCGGGCGATCATCTTCTTCACCTGCTCCACCAACGCGTCCGGCAGGCACGGCTTGGTGACATACGCGTCACACCCGGCCTCGTTCGCGTCCTCCGAGTGGCCCTTCAGGGCATGCCCCGTGAGCGCCACCACCGGGATGCCCTGGGTGCGCGCGTCGCTCTTCAGCCGGCGCGTCGCCTCCCAGCCGTCCATCACCGGCAGGGACAGGTCCATCAGGATGACGTCCGGCACCAGCTCGAACGCCTTGTCCAACGCCTCCTGGCCGTTCTTCGCCTCCGCCACCCGGAAGCCGGAGAACTCCAGGTACTCCGCGTACATCTCCCGGGCATCCTGGTAGTCGTCCACCACCAGTACGAGCGGCTTGGGTTTTTCCGGGGTGTTCGTCATGTCCGTCTCGCACGTCTTGGAAAGTGCAGGGTGAAGGTCGAACCCTGGCCCGGGACGCTCTGGAGGGAGACGCGTCCCCCGATCATCTCGGCCAGGCGGCGGCAGATGGACAGGCCCAGGCCCGTGCCCCCATAGGCCCGCGTGGGTGAGCTGTCCACCTGCTGGAAGTCCTCGAAGATCTTCTCCTGGTTCGACACGTCGATTCCGATGCCTGTGTCCTTCACCGAGATGGCCACGGTGCCGGTGGCGTTCTGATACTCCGCCAGCACCTGCACGCCGCCCTCGTGCGTGAACTTCAGCGCGTTGGACAACAGGTTGAGGACGATCTGCTTCACCTTCTGTCGGTCGCTCCACACCCCTGGCAGCCCTTCATCCAGGCGCGTCTCCACCGCCAGCTTGCTGCGCGCGATGATGGGGTCCATCTCCGCCATCACCTCCTGCAAGAGCTCCGGGATGCCGAAGTCCGACAGGTGCAGCGGCATCCGCCCCGCCTCGATGCGGGTGATGTCCAATATCTCGTTGATGACCTCCAGCAGGTGCCGCCCGTTGGAGTCGATGCGCGTGAGGTTCCGGCGCTGCGGCGGCGTCATCTCCCCGGACACGCCCTGCAGGAGCATGTTCGTGTAGCCGAGGATGGCGTTGAGCGGCGTGCGGAACTCGTGCGACATGTTGGCCAGGAACTGCGACTTGGCCGCGCTCGCCTGCTCCAACTGGATGGCCTGCCGGCGCAGCTTCTCGTTCTGCTCCGCCAGCTCCGCGGTGGCGGCCTGCACGCGCGCCTCCAGCTCGCTGGAGACCTCCTTCACGCGCTCCAGCAGCCGCGCCCGCTCCAGCACCTCCGTGCGGTCGTGGAAGACGGTGACGATGCCCGTCAGCTCGCCCCCGTCGCCCAGCACCTTGTTGGCCATGGCCTCCATGGGCACGGGCGCGCCGGTGGCCGGGTCGTCCAGCGTCAGCTGGCTCTTCCAGCGCGACACGCCCGCGTTCACCGGCCCCAGCAGGTTCGCCAGGAAGGACGCGAAGAGGGCGTCGTTGGCGCGCACCCGGCGCAGCACGGCCTCGCCCGCGGGGCCCTCGCTCGCCGAGCCCTCTTCGTGCGGCCACGCGAAGAGGCGCTCGGCCGGGTCGTTCATCATCACCATGCCGCCCGTCGGGTCGGTCAGGATGATGGGGTCCGCCACCGAGTCCAGCACCCGGTCCAGGCGGTGGCGCTCGCTGCGGGCCTCGCGCTCCGTGGCGCGCAGCCGCCGGTAGCTCTCCCCCAGCGCCTGCGTGGCGCGGCCCAGGTCCGTCAGGTTGCGCAGCACGCTCACCACCACGGACGGCCCGTCCGGCGCCAGCACCGGCGTGGAGACCAGCTCGAAGATCAGGTCCATGCCCTCCAGCGGATCCACCAGCGGCACCTCGCGCCGGTGCACCGTCGTGCCGCCCTGCGCGAGCGTCTCCCGGAACACGCGCTGGTTGAGCTGCACCGCCCGCGTGCGGCCGGGGCTCGAGTCCGGGTCCGCCACCAGCAGCGCCTCCGCGCGGGCGTTGGCGAAGAGCAGCGTGCCCCCCGTGTCCGTGAGCAGCACCGGGTCCGACACCGCGTTGATGACCCGGCGAAGCAGCCGGTCCGGCTCCGGGCGGCGCGGCGCGCGCGCGTCCGGGGCCAGCTGCCGGGCGAGGAG
>JAFADT010000178.1 GCA_023424585.1 Pseudomonadota bacterium | reverse complement strand
GCCATGCGCGGCGTCCCGCTCAAGGTCATCCAGGAACTGATGGGTCACGCCACCCTCGAAATGACGATGCGGTACGCCCATCTCTCCCCGGAAACGAAGGAGCACGCCGTCCAACAGCTCGACGCGCCCGCTTCGCAGACTCGCGCCGCTCTGGCCTGACCGCGCCAGAGGGGCACATTGGGGGCACATGATGATCCCCCGACAACGCAGCACCCCGGCAAGCCGTTGAGATTGCTGGCCTTGGGCCAGCAGTAGCTACTGGATCGCGAAGATGAGCGTCACCTTCGCCTGCACCGTCTGCTCCTCCGGCTGGATGGGCGTGGAGGGCGCGGCGCGCGCCCCGGCCATGTCCATGGCGAAGGTGGCCGGGTACAGGCGCGGCGCCTCCGTCACCGTGCTCGCGTCCAGCACCGCGCCCAGCTTCACGTTCAGCGACGCGGCCAGCACCTCCGCGGACTTGCGCGCGCGGACCACCGCCTGCCGCAGCGCCTCGCCCTGCACCGCGTCCTCGCGACTCAACCCGAAGCGCACCGAGTCCACCCGGTTCGCCCCCGCCGCCAACGCCTTGTCCAACAAGCCCCCCACCTTGGACAGGTCCGTCACGTGCACGCTCACCAGGTTGCTCACCCGGTAGCCCTTCAGCTTCGGCTCCCCACCCTGCGGCGGCGCCGGCGTGTACTCGGGATAGACGTTGTAGTTGCGCGTCTGCAGGTCCCGCTTCGCGATGCCCGCGCCCGTCAGCGCCGCGAGCACCTTCTCCATCCGCCTCGCGTTCTCCTCACCCGCCGCCTTCGCGTTCGGGGCGGACGTCTCCACCGCCACGTCGATGAAGGCCTCGTCCGGCTGCGCCTTCACCTCCCCCGTGCCCTCCACGCGCAGCGTGCGCACCTGCGGATCCACGGGCGGCCGGGGCTGCGGTGAGCCCGGCGACGGGACCTGCGTCTGCGCCGCGGCCGTGAACCCCGCGAGCACCACCAACGTCGTCAACACCCTGCGAACAGCGGACATGGCGCCTCCTTCCCAAGGCCCGAGCACCTTCGCGCGGCTGGCGCGAAGCCTCTCATGCCCCTGGGACGCCCCAGCGCCGGCGAACATTCACCCGCCCCGGGGCGTCCAGCGCCGGACGCTCGCTCAGTGAAGCGACTCGCCCGCCGGGTCCATGGGCATCATCGCCTCCAGCGGCTTGCGCAGCGGACGCGGCGCGGCCTTGCGCACCTGCGTGACGGCCTTGCGACGCGCGACGCGCAGCGCGTCCCGGCCCATGTCCATCACCGCCGCCACCGCGCCCGTCAGCAGGTTGCCCGGCGGCGTGTCCGGCGCGGCCGGATGCGGATGCGTGGGCGCGCCCTTCTTCGCCAGCTCCAGCGCCGCGCCCACCTGCCGCAGCTCCTGCGGCTTGAAGACCTTCTTCACCTCCGGGAAGAGGTACTGCTCCTCCTCCGTGACGTGCGCCCGCACGTTCTCCATCAGCACGTGCACCTTCGCGTCGAAGCGCTCGGACTCCGGCGGCAGCGTGTCCAGCTCCGACAACAACCACTTCACCACGTGGTGCTCCTCCAGCGAGCGCAGCACGTCCTCGGCCAGGTCCTCCGACCGCGCGCGCACCGCCGGGTAGAAGACCTGCTCCTCGATGGCGGCGTGGACGGACAGCGCACGCACCAGCTCGTCCACCAGCTTGCGCTTGTGCGCCAGCGCGTGGTCCCCCGCCTTCTCGAACTTGCGGAACAGCTGCTCCACCGTCTTGTGGTCCGCCTTCAGCAACGTGATGGCATCCATTGGCCGTCTCCCTTCCATCGAAGCGGGGGGCCGCGCCGCCCCCATCGCGATGGCGCCCGGGCCCCCCACGGGAGGCGCTGGCGCAGCGCGGCACGGAGTGAAGGGTGGGGATGGATTCCCGGCCGCGCCCACGCCCCTCCGTCCGGCCCCCGCGTCCGGACGGAGGGCAGCCGAGCGGCGGGCCCCGAGTGTCCGGAACCCGTCGCAAAAACCGACCCGGTTCCCACTCCCCGGCCAGCCCGGGCGTGCACACCGTGCGCGGCCAGATCGGTCTCGCGCGGGCGGCGGGCAAGGGAACAGGGGCAATACCGTGACGACGAACACGCTGCGCCTCCGGGTGGCGCGCATCACCCGCGAGGCGGAAGGCATCCACTCCTACGAGCTGGTCTCCCAGGACGGCAGCGCGCTGCCCGGGTTCGAGGCCGGCGCCCACCTGGACGTGCAGGTGCCGGGGCTGGGCGGCATGCGCCAGTACTCGCTCTGCAACGACCCGGGCGAGACCCACCGCTACGTCATCGCCGTGCAGCGCGACGCCAACGGCCGCGGCGGCTCCAAGGCGATGCACGCGAACGTCCGCGAGGGCGACGCGCTCACCGTGAGCGAGCCCATCAACGACTTCCCCCTCCTGTACGGGCGCAGCTACGTGCTCATCGCGGGCGGCATCGGCATCACGCCGCTGCTGGCCATGGCGCGCGTGCTGGAGCGCACCGGCGCGGAGTGGGTGCTGCACTACTGCGCGCGCGACGCGGAGCGCACCGCGTTCATGGAGCTGCTGTCCACGCCGTCCTTCGCGGGCCGCGTGCACCTCCACCACGACGGGGGCGACCCGTCGAAGGGGCTGGACGTGCGGGCGCTGCTCGCCACGCGCGGCCCGGGCACGCGGCTGTACTGCTGCGGCCCGGCGGGCCTGATGAAGGCCGTGCGCGAGGCGGCCACGCTGCACAAGTGGCCCTGGGAGAAGGTGCACTTCGAGGCCTTCACCGCGGAGGGCACGTCCGCCACCCACGCGACCCCGGAGGAGGACTTCGAGGTGGCGCTCAAGAGCACCGGCCAGGTGCTGCGCGTGCCGGCCGGCAAGAGCGTGCTCAACGTGCTGCGCACCCACGGCGTGAAGGTGGAGAGCGACTGCGAGGCCGGCTCCTGTGGCACCTGCGTCACCCGCGTGTGCGAGGGCACGCCGGACCACCGTGACACGTTCTTCCAGCAGGAGCCCGCCGGGAATGCGCGGATGCTGGTCTGCGTTTCGCGCGCCCGGTCCAAGCGGCTGGTGCTGGACCTGTAGCCGGGTTCCTCCGTCCCGGGCATCCCGGGCCCGGCGTTTTTGGAGCGCGCCTGTGCACGGCGGGCCGCCTATGCTCGCGCCCCGCTCGTACACGAGAGAGGCTGATGAGCGACGGGATGTTGTTCTCCATGGACACTCCGCCCACCGAGGCCCGGTTCCAGAACCGGCTCTGGGTGGCGGATGCGTTGGACCTCACGGGCGCGGCGCTCGTGGGTTGGGGCGCGGTGCGCGCGGCGGAGTGGGTGTCCACGGCCGCGCTGCTGGGGTTCACCATGGGGGCCTCCTGGGTGGTGCTGTGTTGCGCGGGAGGGCTGACGGGCCTCTCTCCGGGCCGTCACGTCCTGGGCCTGAAGCTGGAGCGCGCGGACGGACGGGTGCCGGGCCTGGGGACGGGGCTCCTGCGCGCGCTCACCGCGCCGGTGGAGCTGGTGCTTCAGCTGGTGCTCCAGCGCCGGCCGCTGGACGCGCAGCTGGGCGTGCACGCGGCCCGGCTCCCGGGCGGCCTGCGCGGCTGGGCGCGGAGCCTGCCGCTGCCGCTCGTGGGGCTGCTGCTGCTGGCGGGCGCGGTGTGGAGCATCGTCACGCCCACCCGCCAGGAGATGCTCCAGTACCTGGACCGCACGCTGACCGGGTGGCACTGCTGCCACGGCACGCGCGAGGTCACCTGGCAGTGCCGCACGTCGCTGTCCCGCGCGGTGCGCAACGCGAACAGCGGCGACTCGGAGGTGGCGGAGTTCCTGCGCAACGAGTGCCCCGTGGCCGCCGCGCGGCTGGGGCCCTGAGCCGTCACGCGAGCCCGCGCGGCTCGCGGGCCCTCCGCCTCAGCGCTTGCGCAGCGCGAAGGTGTCCTCGCCCTCGTCGCAGCTCACCCACACGGCCTTCTCCGGCACGGCGGGCGCCTTGTTGTTCACCTTGAAGTAGCGCTCCTCCACCTTGACCGTGTGCGTCTGGTAGGGCTCCAGCCGCGCCATCCGCGCCTCCTTCCGTCCGTTCAGGACGATGGCGCAGTTGTGCCAGGTGCGGGTGTCGGAGCTGATCACATAGAGGGTGCTCTTGAAGCCGGTCCCCAGGAGGCCATCGACCTCCGCCTGTCCCAGCAGGCGCGAGCGCTCCACCGGCTTCGGCTCGGGCGCCGGCTCCGCGACCGGCGCGGGCTCGGCCACGGGCGCGGGCAGCGTCGGCCCCGGGGAACGCACGGTCATCAGCACGAAGCGCGGCTCCTTCGCCGCGTCCGCGTCCGCGTCCAGCCGCAGGGTCATGCGCTCGCGGCTCGGGTGGATGTACTCCACCGTCGCCG
>JAFADT010000127.1 GCA_023424585.1 Pseudomonadota bacterium | reverse complement strand
CCCTGCTGGAGGCCGTCGCCGCGCGGCCGTCCTTCCAGGACGTCATCGGCGCGGGCGCGATGGACGGGCTCGCGGAGACGCAGGACGCGGCGGCGTTCCCGGTGGCCGTGGCGCGCACGGCCTATGGCCAGCCCGCGTTCCTGCGCCGCGCGGCCGTGAGCGCGGTGGCGAAGCTGGCGGAGGTGGCGAACCGCAAGTGCGAGGCGGTGGACCTGTTCACCCACCTGCTGCGCGACCCGCAGTTCCGCGTGCAGCTGGCGGTCTGCGACGCGGCCTCCACCCTGGGCGACCGGCGCCTGCTGCCCGCGCTGGAGGGCACGACCTTCAGCGACCCGCGAGCGCGCCGCTACGCGCGCGAAGCCGTGCGCGCCCTGCGCGAAGGCGCCCCCCAGGCCCGCGAGGTCGCGTCGCTGCGCGAGGAGCTGGACGCCCTCAAGCAGGAGACGCGCACGCTGCGCGAGAAGCTGGAGACGCTCACGCTGAACGCGCCCCCGGCCAGGAAGGCCGTGCGCAAGCGCGCGGCGAAGCGCGGCCGCACGCCGCCCAGGCGCCGGCGCTAGGCCGCCCGGACGGCCTCCAGGGGTGCTGGCGGCGTCCGGACTTCCGGCTTCCGCGCGCCGTTCCGGCCCACAGTGTGTATCTGTAGGCAAAGGGAACGCGCACGGGCGCCAAGACGCGCGCCCGCCACTGCCGGGGAGCCCCCGCTTCCGGCAGGGCCGGCCCACGCGGCGGAGAGGCGCGTGCCGGCCCCATCTCAGGAGCGAGGCATGGCCGGAGGAGCCGCACGGGAGCTGGAAGCCGTTCTGGACGCAACGGTGGATCCCGTCATCGCGTGCGGTCCGGACGAGCACATCCTGCACGTCAACGCGGCGACGGAGCGGCTGCTGGGCTGGGATCGCGAGCAGCTCGTGGGCAGGCCCGTCACCGACCTCTTCCCGCTCCGCCTGCGCCGCTTCCACGGCCTCAGCCTGCCGCGCTACCTGCTGTCGCGCCGGAGGGCGCTCGGTGGCCGGGCCACGCGCGTCTTCGCCCGGCGGCGAGACGGCGTGGAGCTGCTGGTGGAGCTGACCGTGGGCGCGTCCGGCACGGATGGCTGGGAGCGCATCGTGCTCACGATGCGCCGGCTGCACGAGGTCATCGACTCGCTGGAGGAGCCGGTGGAGCACATCCCCGGGGGCCCGGACACGGCCGCGCACCAGGAGACGGCGGACCGGCTCTACCAGCTGCTCGTGGAGAACGCGCCCCTGGGCATCTTCCACTTCGACCGCACGCCCATCATCACCGCGTGCAACGAGCGCTTCGCCAGCGTCATCGGCACGTCGAAGCGCAGCCTGGTGGGCCTGAACCTCCTCACGCTTCAGGACGCCCGCATCATGGCCTGCGTGCGCGAGTCGCTGGACGGCCGCTCCTGCGACTTCGAGGGCACCTATCGCGCGCTCACCACCGGCAAGGAGACGCCCGTGCGCGTGCGCTTCGCCCCCTGCTACGCGGAGGACGGCACCGTGGAGGGCGGCGTCGGCATCGTGGAGGACATCACCGAGCGCCGCCGCGTGGAGGCCGAGCGCGAGGAGAACCTGGCCCAGCTGGACCTGCTCTTCCGCGGCGCGCCCGTGGGCATCGGCTTCCTGGACACGCACCTGCGCTACGTGCGCGTCAACGAGACGCTCGCCCGCATCAACGGCATCCCGGCGGAGGCGCACCCGGGCCACACCCTGCCGGAGCTGCTGGGGGAGCCGGGCGCCATCGCGGAGCGGGGGCCCCGGTCCGTGCTGCGCACCGGCGAGCCCCTGGTGGACCAGGAGAGCACCTCCGACGAAGACCTGGGCGCCCCGGGCCCCCGGCGCTGCTTCCGCGGCAGCTTCTATCCCGTGCGCACCCCCGACGGCCGGGTGCTCGGCGTGGGCGTGCTCGTGGAGGACATCACCGAGCGCCGCCGCGCGGAGGAGGAGCGCGCGCACCTGTACCGCGAGGCCCGGGAGGCCATCCGCGTGCGCGACGACTTCCTCTCCATCGCGAGCCATGAGCTGAAGACGCCGCTGACGCCCCTGAGCCTGCGCCTGGCCACGCTGGAGCGCCGCCTGGAGCGCGGCGAGCACCTGGACCCCAGCGTGCTGAGCCACGCGCGTCACCAGCTCACCCGCCTCACCGGCCTCATCAACGACCTGCTGGACGCGTCGCGCATCGAGGCCGGCCGGCTGGCGCTGCACCCGGAGGCCACCCGCTTCGACCTGCTGGTGGAGCACACGCTCGGCAGCCTGGAGGGCCAGAAGGGCAACCACACCTTCGACTTCGAGCCCCCTCCGGAGCCCATCTCCGTCCACGGCGACACGTTCCGGCTGGAGCAGGTGGTCTCCAACCTGCTGGAGAACGCGCTCAAGTACAGCCCGGACGGCGGGACCATCCGCGTGCGGCTGTCGTTGACCGACGACGTCGCGGTGCTGTCCGTGACGGATCCGGGCATCGGCATCCCGGAGGACCAGCAGCAGCAGCTCTTCGACCGCTACTTCCGCGCGCGCAACGCGTCCACCCGCTCCTACGGCGGCCTGGGGCTGGGCCTCTACATCAGCCGCGACATCGTGGAGCGCCACGGCGGCCGCATCTGGGTGGAGAGCACGCCGGGACGCGGGTCGACCTTCTACGTCGCGCTGCCGACACTCGCCGCCGCGAGGCCCGCGCTGCCGCAGGTGTGGCCTGATCGCCAGCTCCACTGAATCCCCGGCCGCGCCGCGCTGAAAGAACTTCAGCCCTGCCTCGCCGCCCCTGCCGGGAACCGGATGCAAAGGGCTGGAATCCCACGATGCCCGGCCCTGGCACGCCCCCTGCTCTATCCGGGTGCACGGGAGGGAAGGCACCCATGGAGAACATGACGATGACAGGCGAGTCCCCGGTCACGCGCGACAACGAGGGGTGGATTGTCCGGGTGAAGGTGGGCGGACGCATCCAGGAGGTGCGCTGCACCTCGGAGAACCAGGCGCGCTACTTCGCCGCCGTGCTGTCCTTCAACGCGGCCCGCCCCTCGCGCCTGCGCAACTAGCGCGAGGAGCCACGCCCGGCTCGAGCATTGAGCCGGGCCCCGCGGCTCAAGCATTGAGCCGGGCGATGTCCGTCGACAACACGTTGGCGAAGGACACCCAGCCCAGGTACGGGGCCATGAACCAGGGCGCCTTGCGGTCCACGCGGCTGGCGGCGGCGGTGTACGCCGCGATGCTGCCCAGCAGCGCCCAGCTCTCCACCGCCGCGGCCTTGAGCCGGCGCTTGCGGAAGAACAGGTGGGACCACGCGGCGTTGAGCCCCAGCTGCACGAACCACAGGCCCAGCGCGCGCGAGCGCTCCACGCCCGCCGGCGAGCCCCAGATGCGCCAGCCGGAGACGGCGATGAGCCCGTAGAGCGCCGTCCACACCGGCCCGAACGCCTGCCGGGGCGGCTGGAAGGACGGCTTCTTCAAGCGCCTGTACCAGCGCCCCTCCACGGCCTCGTGGGTGCTGCGCGCGTTGAGGAACACCGCGCCCGCGGTGAGCGCGCCGAAGGCGCCCAGCGCCACCAGTGATTCGCGGTTGAGCGTGGCGTTGTGTTCCAGGCCCTCGGAGCCTCCCAGCTCGCTGAGCTGCATGTCGTTCCTCCCGGACGTGAAGAAGCCGTGGTGCGAGCCCACAAGCTGTGTCCTCGCACCACGGCCCGCCACGTCCGTCCCGCCTGCCTGGCTGTGTGCTCGGGGCTGCGCGGGAACGGACGCGAAGTCCATCGGCGCGCGCCGCCGTCCCCCGGGCGAAGGTCCGACGCCGGGGAGGGCGGGCGTGCACGGGCTCCCGTGGTCCGGGAGCCGCTCGTGATCTCGCCCGTTCAACGGGCTGCGGAAGGAGCCGCAGGGCAGCGCCTTCGACGCCGGGCAGAGGCTTCAGCGCACCGTTGCCTGGCTCAGGGCGCGGTGCACGGACTCCAGGGCCTTGCGCGCCTCCAGCAGCTCGGCGCGCTCGGCCGTGAGGGAGGCGACCTGTTGGGCCAGCACGTCGCGCTCGCCCTGGAGCGTCTCCACGGCGCGGCGCAGCGACGCGGCCTCGTCCTTGGCGCCCTCCAGCTCCACGGCGAGGCGCTCCTCCTCCGCGAGGCTGTCGGCCAGGGCCTGCTTGCCCTTCGTCACGACCTGCTCCAGCGCCTCGTGCTCCCTCGCGGCGGCCTGGAGGGCCTGGCGGGCCTCCTGGAGGGACAGGAGCGCTTCATCGCGCTCGCCCTCCAGCGAGGCCAGCTCGCGCTCCAGGTCCGCGAGCAGCTTCACGCGGCCTTCCATCTCCGCGGACAGGCGGCGGGCCTCGTCCATGCGCAGGCGGGCCTCCTCGGTGGCCTTCTCCGCCTGGCGGCGGGCGACCTCCAGGTCCTGCGTGAGGGTGAGGTTGAGCGCCTTGAGCTTGGTGAGCTCGGCCTGGAGGTGGGTGATGCGCTCCACGGCGCGCTGGCCGGCCTCCGCGACGGTGGCGGGCAGCGGCTCCGGGCGCGGGTTCTCGCGCACGGCCTTGAGGCGGGCCTTGAGCTTCTCGCGGCGGGACTCGGAGTCCTCCTCGCGGGGAGGCGCGGGCGTCTGCACCTCGACGGGGGCGGGCGCGGCTTCCTGTCGGGCCACCGTCTCGGTGGTGGTGACGGTGGAGGACTGGACGGAAGCGTACGTCGTCATGGGTTCTGCCTCGGAAGGCATGCGGAGGGCCTGAACGCCCATCCGTCCATCGAACTGTACTCCGGGCGGCGGGCCCGCGAAGGTGGCCGGGGCGCCCCGAGGGGCCTCCGCCTGCGCCATCGCCGGAGGCGGCGAGGCGAAGGTCACGGGAGCGCCCCGCGCATCGGCGCGAGGCGCCTCGGCCTGCGCCGCCGAGAGAGGCGCGCGGGCGGCCTCGGCG
>JAFADT010000103.1 GCA_023424585.1 Pseudomonadota bacterium | reverse complement strand
GTCGAGGAGGCCCGGGCGGAGCGCACCGTCGCCCAGGCGGAGCTGGACGCCGCGCGCACGCGGATGGAGCTGGTGAGCCGCGCTCCGCTGGAGTCGGACGTGCGCATGCGCATCCTCGCGCCGCGCGACGGCGTCCTGCGCCAGGTGTCGGTCGCGCCCGGCCAGTCCGTCACGGCGGGCGCCCCTCTCTTCGAGGTCGTGGGCGTCACCGCGAACTGGGTGCGCGTGCCCCTCTTCGTCGACGAGGTCCAGCGCGTGAAGCCAGACGCGCCCGTGCGCGTGCACGCGCTCCTGTCCGGCCAGGACGAGGGCGTGGAGGCGCTGCCGGTGACGGGCCCACCCAGCGCGGATCCGCTCTCCGCGACGGTGGACCGGTTCTATGAGCTGCCCGCTTCCGCGCGCTTCGCGCCGGGCCAGCGTGTCGGGGTGTCGCTGCGCTTCGACGCGGAGGGGGAGCTGCTCGCCGTGCCGGCGTCCGCCGTGGTCTACGACGCGCTGGGCGGGGCCTGGGTCTACGTGCGCGAGGCGGAGCACGTCTACGCCCGCAGCCGTGTGGATGTCGCGCGCCAGGAGGGCGCGGACCTGCTCCTCGCGCGCGGGCCCCGGGAGGGCACCCCGGTGGTGGCGGTGGGCGCGGCGGAGCTGTTCGGCACGGAGTTCGGCGCGGGCCACTGAGGAAGAACGACTCCCACCATGCACAAGCTCATCTCCGCCTGTCTGCGCTTCCGCCCCATCCCCATCGCCGCCGCCGTCCTGCTGCTCCTCCTCGGCTACGCCAGCCTTCGCGGGATGCCGCTGGATGTCTTCCCGGAGTTCGCGCCGCCGCTGGTGGAGATCCAGACGGAGGTCCCCGGCCTCTCCAGCCTGGAGGTGGAGAAGCTGGTCACCACGCCCCTGGAGAACGGCCTCGCGGGCGTGCCCGCGCTCAAGACGCTGCGCTCCAAGTCCGTGCTGGGCCTGTCGTCCGTGGTGCTCATCTTCGAGCGGGGCTCGGACCTGTTCCGAGCGCGGCAGCTGGTGCAGGAGCGGCTGGCGCGCCTGGCGCCCACGCTGCCCTCGGTGGCGCGTCCCCCCGTGATGCTCTCCCCCGTGTCCGCGACGAGCCGGGTCCTCAAGGTGGGCCTGCGCTCCGACACGCTGGACCGGATGGCGCTGTCGGAGGTGGCGCGGTGGACGCTCCGCCCACGGCTGATGGGCATCCCGGGGGTGGCGAACGTCGCCATCTGGGGACAGCGGGACCGCCAGTTCCAGGTGAAGGTGGACCCCGAGCGGCTGCGCGCAGCGAACGTCACCCTGGATGACGTCCTCCGCGTCGCGCGCGACGCGAGCCTCCCGTCCTCGGGAGGCTTCGTCGACACGCCCAACCAGCGGCTGGCGGTCAGCCTGCCAGGCTCCACCACGCTGGCCGCGCTGGAGGAGGTGCCCGTGGCCTTCCGCAACGGCGCGTCCATCCGGCTGGCGGATGTGGCCACGGTCCAGGAAGGGCCGCCGCCGCCCATCGGCGAGGGAATCGTCGACGACACGGCCGGCATCCTCCTCATCATCGAGAAGCAGCCCTGGGGCAACACCCTGGAGGTCACCGAGCAGGTGGAGGCCGCGCTCGAGCAGCTGCGCCCGGCGCTCCAGGGCGTGACCGTGGTGCCGGGCATCTTCCGGCCCGCGACCTTCATCGAGACCGCCGTGGGCAACCTCCGGCACGCCGTGCTGCTCGGCTGTGTGATGGTCATCGTCGTCCTCTTCGCCTTCCTCCAAGATGTGCGGACGGCGGCCATCAGCCTGGTGGCGATTCCGCTGTCCCTGGTGGGCGCCATCGTCGCGCTGCGCCTGGTGGGCGCCACCCTGGACACCATGGTGCTCGCCGGGCTGGTGCTGGCGCTGGGCGAGGTGGTGGACGACGCCATCATCGACGTGGAGAACGTGCAGCGGCGCCTGGCGGAGAACCGGGCGCTGGGCCATCCCCGCTCCGCCTTCCAGGTGGTGCTCGACGCGTCGCTCGAGGTCCGCAGCGCCGTCGTCTACGCGACGATCATCGTCGTCCTCGTCTTCCTGCCGGTGTTCCTGCTGGAGGGCGTGAGCGGCGCCTTCTTCCGTCCGCTCGCGGTGGCGTATGTGCTGGCGGTGGGCGCCTCCATGGCGGTCGCGCTCACGCTGACCCCCGTGCTGTGCCTCCTGTTCCTGACGGGGGCGGGGGAGGCGCGGACGCCCAGGCTGGGCGGCTGGTTGCGCGAGCGCGTGCGCCCGCTCGTCGCCTGGATGATGGACCGGCCCCGCGTGGCGCTGCGGAGCGTCCTCGCGGTGCTGCTGGGGGGAGGCCTCCTGGCGGCGCTGCTGGGCGAGGGCTTCCTGCCCCACTTCCAGGAGTCCGACTTCCTCATGCACTGGGTGGCCAAGCCGGGGACGTCCGGCGCCGCGGTCCTGCGCACGGCCCTGCGCGCCAGCGAGGAGCTGCGGGCCATCCCGGGCGTGCGGCACTTCGGCGCGCACCTCGGCCGCGCGGAGGTGGCCGACGAGGTGGTGGGCCCCAACTTCGCGGAGCTGTGGATCAGCCTGGACGCCGTCGACGACTACGCGGCCACCGTCCAGCGCATCCACGCGGTGGTGGAGGGCTACCCCGGCCTCTACCGGGACGTGCAGACGTACCTCCAGGAGCGCATCAAGGAGGTGCTCAGCGGCGCGAGCGGCTCCATCGTGGTGCGCGCCGCCGGGCCGGACCTGGACGTGCTGCGCGCGAAGGCGCGCGACATCGAGGCGCGGCTCAAGGGCATCCCCGGCGTGGTGAACCTCAAGGTGGAGCCGCAGGTGCTGGTGCCGCAAATCCAGGTGCGGCTGGACGTGGAGGCGGGGCGCCGGCTGGGGCTCACGCCGGGGGACGTGCAGCGGGCGGTGGCCACGCTGCTACAGGGCACGAAGGTGGGCGAGGTCTACCGGGACGAGCGCACCCTGGATGTCGTCGTGTGGGGCGAGGACTTCCTGCGGCAGGACGTGGCCGCGGTGAGGTCGCTGCGCCTGCGGGCCCCGTCGGGCACACCCTACCGGCTGGGGGACGTGGCGCGCGTGGAGGTGGTGTCCGTCCCCAACGTCATCCAGCACGAGGGCGCCTCCCGCCGGCTGGACATCACCTGCGACGCCCAGGGCCGCGCGCTGGGCGCGGTGGTCGCCGACATCCGCGCCGCGCTCGCGGGCGTGGACTGGCCCGTAGGCCACCACGCGCAGGTGCTGGGCGAGTACGCGGAGCGAGAAGGCGCGCGGGCGCGGCTGTTGGGCTTGTCCGTCCTCGCGGTGCTGGGCATCGCCCTGGTGCTCTACCTGGACTTCCAGTCGGGCCGGCTCGTGGCCTTCACCCTGGGGACCCTTCCGTTCGCGCTGGTGGGCGGTGTGGTGGGCGTGCTGCTCACCGGCGGCGTCGTCTCCCTGGGCTCGCTGGTGGGGTTCGTCACCGTGCTGGGCGTCGCCGCGCGCAACGGCATCCTGCTGGTGAGCCACTACCGCCACCTGGAGGACAGCGAGGGCGTCCAGTTCGGGCGGGAGCTCGTCCTGCGCGGAACCCTGGAGCGGCTCCAGCCCATGGCGATGACGACGCTGACGACAGCCCTGGCGCTCGTCCCGCTCGTCGTGGGCGGCCTGAAGCCCGGGCAGGAGATTGAACACCCGATGGCCGTCGTCATCCTCGGAGGGCTGTTCTCCTCCGCCGTGCTCAACGTGCTGCTCGTCCCCTCCCTGTACCTGCGCTTCGGGAGGGGACGCCGGGGCCCGGCCTAGAGCTGGACCTTGAACCCTCCGATGAGGGTGCGGGGTGCGTTGGGGCGCGCGCCATACGGACGGCGGCCGACGATGACGGCCTCGTCCAGGATGTTGCGGCCGCTCACGTAGAGCTGCCCCCAGCGGGTGATGTTCCAGTGGGCGTTCACGTCGAACGTCAGCAGCGCCCCGGTCTTCAGGCCCTCGGGGATGTCCCCCTGGCCCGCCTCCTCGCGCATGCTGCCCAGGAAGGTGGAGCTGATGAAGGCGCCCCAGCGCGCGCCCTCCACGCCAAGGGAGGCGAAGAGCTGGTGGTGGGGCACGTACGGCAGCTCGTCCCCGGCCACCACGTTGCCGAACTGCGGATCCGACGAGCGGAAGTCGTTGAGCAGCCGGGTGTGTGTGAACGTGTAGGCCACCGTCAGCGGGAAGGTGAGGCCACCGCCCGGGCGGAAGGTCTTCTCCGCGTAGGCTTCCAGGCCGTAGATGTTCGCCTCGCCCGCGTCCACCTGCCGGTCCAGGTTGTCGTTGAGGCAGCCGTTGGAGAAGGTGCAGACGTCGGTGAGGTTGGAGTAGTCGTTGAAGAAGCCCACCACCTCGAAGCGCTCACCGCGCCGCGACCAGCGCGCGCCGGCCTCGTAGTTGATGCTCTTCTCCGGGCCTACGGCCTGGGGCTGGCCCGGCGCGGGCGGGGAGAAGCCCCGGTAGGCGCCGGCAAACAGGCCCAGCGCGGGGGTGAGCGCGCTGTACACGCCCAAGCCCGGCATCAGCGCCTCCAGCGACCCTTTCTGGGTGGTGCCCGCCAGCTTGTCCACGGACCTGGAGCGGATGATCTCCAGGCGCACGCCCGGCGTCACCACCAGCGGGCCCCAGGAGATGGCGTCCGTCGCGTGCAGCGCGAGCGCGTGCGTGGAGTCCTTGTTGTCCGCGGTGACCTCCGTGGTGCCGCCCTCGGCGACCAGCTCTCCGGACACCATGAGGAAGCCGTCCTGCGTGTGGCGCCGGTCGATGCTGTCGAAGTGGTAGCGCACGCCGAACTCGGCGTTGTGCGACAGCGGGCCCGTCTTCGTCGTCCAGCGGGCGACGCTCTGGAGGCCCTGGTTCACGAAGACGCGGTGGTTGGGGCCGATGAGGATGGTCTCTCCCGGCGTGGACGTGTCCAGCGTGCCGGTGAGCACGCCGTAGTAGATGGCGTTGCGCGCGCTGGTGGGGTCCGCGAGCACGTCGGAGAGGTTGATGCCCCGGAAGCCGTTCACCTTGCGCCAGGTGCGGTCCAGGTCCTGGCGGTAGAGCGACGTCGTCACCGCGAGGTCGCGCCCCTCCAGCACGTGGCTGAGCACCGCCTGGGTGCGGTGCCACTGCATGTGGTCGAACTGGCTGGCCTTGTAGCGGCGCAGCGGGTTGGCCGCGAAGTCCGCGTCCGACAGGCCCAGGTACGTTTCGTTGGAGCCCTCGTCGGAGTAGCCCAGCTTGAGCTGGAGCGTCTGGCGCAGCTCGCCGTCCGGCACCAGGCGGTAGCGCGCCTTGGCCATCCACTCGTTGCGGTGGAAGCCGGTGGTGGCGTCGCTGTCGTCGATGTCCTTGAACCCGCTGCTGCGCAGGTGGATGCCCTCGATGAGGAAGCCCGCGCGCTCCGTGCTGGCGCCGAAGAAGCCGTGCGCCTTGCCATAGAGGGACTGGCCGCCCGCGACGTCCAGGCCGAACGACTCCTGCGCGGGGATGTCCCGGGTGATGAGGTCCACGGACCCGCCCACCGTCTGTGGTCCCTGCTGCACGGAGGAGGGGCCCTTGAGCACGCGCACCGACTGCATGCGCGTCATCAGGGGGAAGTAGTACGCGGCGGGCGCGGAGTACGGCGCCGGCCCGAAGAGGATGCCGTCCTCCAGCAGGGTGACCTTCTTGCTGCGGTCCGGGTTGACGCCGCGCAGGCCCAGGTTGGGCCGCAGGCCGAAGCCGTCCTCACCCCGGCCGTACACGCCCGGCACGGACTGGAGGATGGCCTGGGGGTCGTCCAGCTCGTAGCGCTGGAGCTTCTCCGGCTTGAGGATGTGGATGGAGCCGCTCGTCTTCACCTCGGACGTGCCCACCACGACGCTCTCGAAGCGGCGGCTGTCTGCGGGCGGCGTGCCCTCCAGCGGCGCGTCGGCCGGAGCGCTCTCCGCGACGGCGGGCTCCATCGGTGAGGGCTCTGCCTGCGCGGGCTCCGTCACGGCGGCGTCGGTGGACGGCGCGGCGTCGGTGGGCGGCGCGGGCTCGTCGGCGGGCGGTGGAGCAG
>JAFADT010001003.1 GCA_023424585.1 Pseudomonadota bacterium | reverse complement strand
GTGCGCGCCAGCCGCGCGGACGTGTGCAGCAGCACCGGGCCGGAGCGACGGGCCAGCTCCAGCACCTCGCTCACGCCCTGGTCGCCTTCCACCACCCCCTGCTCCTGGCGGGAGGCGGCCTCCTGCACCAGTCGCTCGCGGAGGATGGCCAGCTTCTCGAGGCCCTTCAGGACGATGGGCGTCTCCAGGCCGAAGTCGATGAGCGCGGCCACCTCGTCCACGTCCGCCTCGCGGACATCGAGCAGGCGCTTGAAGCCGCTCTCCACCGTGCCGATGAGGCCGGTGCCCTTCGCGTGGTGCTCGAAGGTGTGCTCCAGGAGCGCGTCGAGGTCCTCGCGGGACACCTTGGCGATCTCCCCCTGATACCCCTGCGCGGCGAGCAGCGACGTCGTGATGTCCGCCGAGCTGCGGAAGTACGCCAGCAGCGGCGTGCGGACCTGCCGGAGGACCTCGGCCTCGTCGTCACCGAGGAACGTGTGCAGCATGCAGGTGATGTGGCCCCGGCCCGGGTGCCCGTTGCGGCGCCAGGCCTCGCGGTAGAGCGCCACCTTCGGCTTCAGCTCCTCCAGCGAGTGGGCGAAGAGGCCCGTGAGGACGCCCGCGCCCAGCTCGCCCGCGAGCCGGAACGTCTCCGGGTTCGCGGTGGCGGTGAGCCACACGGGCAGCTCGCGTTGCACCGGCTTCGGGCGCAGGCCCACCTCCACGGTGACGCCGTTGCCGCCCGGGCGCCGCAGCCGCTCGCCGCGCCACAGGCCGCGCAGCGTCTCCAGGTGGCGCAGCAGGATGTTGCGCCGGTCCGCGTAGTTCCCCGGCGCGAAGATGAAGTCCTGCACATGCCAGCCGGTCGCCACGGACACGTCCACGCGGCCTTGCGACAGGTTGTCCACGACGGCCCACTGCTCCGCCACGAGCAGCGGATCATGCAGCGGCAGCACGACGCTGCCGGAGCGCAGGCGCAGGTTCTTCGTGACGGACGCGAGCGCGGCGGAGACCACCGCGGGCTGCGGGTAGATGCCGCCGAAGGAGTGGAAGTGCCGCTCGGGCGTCCAGATGGCGGAGAAGCCATTCGCGTCCGCGAACCTCGCGCCCTCCATCAACAGCTCGTATTTGGGCCCGGAGAGCGAGTCCTCGTCATTGGCGAAGTACGACAGGCTGAGCTGGAGCGGACGCGCGGCCTCCGCGTTCGAGGCGCTCCGGCGCGAGGAGGTGGCCTCGGACGGGAACAACACGCGCAGGCCGCGAGACAGCGCCCAGAGGGCTTCCAGCTCCGGCTTTTCGGGAGCGGGCTCGGAGGCGGCGAGCCAGGTGGTGCCCGGAGCCGGGCGCAGCCGCGCATCCAGCCCCGCGAAGAAGGCCGCGAGCGACGTGTGACTCAGGGCCCACGCGGGCTGCCCCGCCCCCATGGGCAGCAGCCACGCCAGGGAGTCCGGCGAGGACTGCGGCGGCGCGTCCGTCACAGGCGACGCGTCTCCCAACACCTCGTCGATGTGCAGGACGCGAGAGGCCTCCAGGCGCGTGGATGTGAAGAGTCCCCGCCACGTGACGAGCCGGGGCACGTCGCCGCCCTCCACGGCATAGACGGCCAGCGAGTCCAGGTCCGTGGGCCCGAGCGCCACCGGAGCACCACCGGCTTCCAGGACACCCCACAGCGCGGCCAGCTTCTCCGGCGACGCGCGCAGGCAGAGGGCCACGGGCTCACCGTGCCGGAGCCCGTGCTCGCGCAGCCGCGCGGCGAGCCGTCGCGCGCGCGAGGCCAGCTCCGCCCAGGTCCAGGTCCGGCCTGCCTGCTCCACGGCGACGGCGTCCGGATGTCGCAGGGCGTGTTCACGCAGCCGGACGGGCAGGACCGGAGCCTGCGTGACGTTCGGCGGAGCGGGCCAGACGCGGCGCTCGGCGTCGGTGGTGAGCGGCAGGCGGGAGAGGCGCTCCTCGGGCCGGGCCAGCGCCGCGGCGAGCAGCACCTGGAGGTGCTCCAGCATCCGCCGCGCGGTGGACGCGTCGAACAGCTCCGTCGCGTACTCCAGCGCGCCGTGCACGCGGCCGGGCTCCTCGGTGAGGATGAGCGTCAGGTCGGACAGCGTGGCGCCCCACTGCACTGGCGTGCCCGGCACTTCGATGAAGGTGCCCCGGGCCCCGACGGCGGCCAGCGCGTCGCCGCCCATCTCCAGGTTCGAGTGGTAGACGAACACGGTGTCCGTCATGCGCTCCCGGCCGATGTCCCGGCCCGGGATGAGCTGTTCGACGAGCAGCTCGAAGGGCACGTCCGGCCGGGACTGCACGTCGGTGACCTCGCGCCGCACGCGGCGCAGCAGCTCGCGGAAGCTCGGGTCGTCTCCGACGTGCGTGCGGAACGCGGCCGAGTGCGCCACGTAGCCGATGAGCGGCAGCAGCTCCGGCCGCGTGCGGTTGCCGATGGGCGTGCCGACGATGAGGTCCGTCTGGCCGGTGTAGCGGTGCAGGAGCGCGTTCCACGCGGCGAGCACCGTCATGTACGACGTGAAGCCCTCGCCGCGCCCGAAGGCGACGAGCGCCTCGGCGAGCTCAGGAGGGAAGTCGAGCACCATGCGCTCGGAGGTGAGCGGGCAGCTCGTGGGCCGGGGCCGGTCCGTGGGGATTCCGAGCCGCCGGGGCATGCCGGCCAGGCGCTGGCGCCACCACGGGTCCTGCTCCGGGAAGCGCGCCTCCGCGAGCGACTGTCGCTGCCACGCGCCGAAGTCCGCGTACTGCACGGGCAGGGGGGCCAGCGGGGACGGCCTGCCCTGGAGGAAGGCGGCGTAGAGCTGGCCCACCTCCTGGAGGAAGAGGGACGTGGAGAGCGTGTCACAGACGATGTGGTGGATGGCGCAGACCAGCAGGTGCAGGTCCGCGCGCAGGCGCACGAGCGTGGTGCGCAGCACCGGCCCGCGCACGAGGTCGAAGGGGCGCGCGGCGTCCTCGCGGGCGAGGCGGAGGGCGGCCTCCTCGCGCTCGTCGGGCGTGCCTCCCACCTCCACGATGGGGAGCGGGATGCGCACGTGCGGATGGAAGCGCTGCACGGGGCGGCCATCCACGGCGTCGTAGGTGGTGCGCAGGGCCTCGTGGCGCTGGACGACCTCCTGGATGGCGCGCTCCAGGATGGCGGCGTCGGCGGGGCCCTCCAGGCGCAGGACGAAGGGGATCGTATAGGCGGAGAGGCCGGGGAGGTGCTGCTCCAGGCGCCAGACGCGCTCCTGGACGATGGATAGGGGCAGCGGCTCCGTCCGGGGGCGGGGCACGAGCGGCAGCTCGCGCGTGGGCTCTTGCGCGGGGACCTGCTGGAGCAGCGGCTCGATGCGCGAGGCAAGGCCCGCGACGGTGGGCGCTTCGAAGAGCGCGGCCAGCGGCACCTGGACGTGGAACGCGTCGCGGAGCTGGTTGAGGAGCTGCGCGGCAATCAGCGAGTTGCCGCCCAGCTCCAGGAAGTTGTCGTCGCGTCCGACGAAGTCCACCCCCAGGCGCTCACGCCACAGCGTGGCGATGCGGGCCTCCACGTCACCGCGAGGCGCGTCCTCACGGCCACCGGGGATGGAGAGGGCAGGGCGCTCAGCGGCCGGAGGTGTCGCCGTTGCTCCCATGCTTGGGAGCGAAGCGGAGGCCGGCCCCGTCATCGTGGCAGGCGGCGGCGCCAGCGTTGCTCCCACGCTTGGGAGAGATGGGGAGGACGGCCCCGTCATTCTGGTCGCCGGAGGTGCCAGCGCCGCTCCCACGTCCGGGAGCACGGGCGCCGCCACGTTGGAGGCGGACACAGCGGCAGTCGTTCGAGCACTGCTGTCCGCGGCATCGTGCGCGGACACGCCACCCGGGCCACGAGGCTCCACCCAGCAGCGCTTGCGCAGGAACGGGTACGTCGGCAGGTGCACGCGGCGTCGCTGCTCGTGGGCGTAGAACGCGGACCAGTCCACCTCCAGGCCCTGCATCCACAGCTCCCCCACGCACTGCAACAAGCCAGACTGCTCCGTCGTCGCACCGCCCCGGCGCAGCGAAGAGAGCGCCTTCACGCGCTCCCGGTCCTCGCCCAGGCACGCGCGCATCAGCGGGGTCAGGTCCTGGCCGGGCCCCACCTCCAGCAGCACGCTGCAACCCTCTTCCAGCAGCGCCCCCACCGCGTCGGTGAAGCGCACGGGCTGCCGCATCTGCCTGGCCCAGTACTCCGACGCCGCCAGCTCGCCCGGACGCGCGAGCACCCCCGTGAGGCTGGAGACGTACCGCACGGAGGGCTCGTTCCGCTGGAGCGAACCCACCACGCGCGCCAGCTCCCCCATCAACGGCTCCACGTCCGCCGAGTGGAAGGCATGCGACGACGGCATGCGCACCGCACCCGCCTTGCGCTGCTGCAACACCGCCTGGAGGCGCTCGACCTCATCCACGGGCCCGGAGACGACGCACCGGTCCGGTGCATTGAGCGCCGCGATCGTCAGCCGTCCGGAGAGCAGCGGCTGGACGTCCGCCGCCGCCAGCGCCACGCCGAGCATCGCGCCCGGCGGCAGCCGGTGCATCAGCTCGCCCCGCACCACGGCCAACCGCAGCGCGTCCGGCAGCGACAGCACGCCCGCGACACAGGCGGCGGCGTACTCCCCAAAGCTGTGCCCCAGCACCGCGTGCGGGACGATGCCCCACGCCTGCCACAGCCGGGCCAGCGCCACCTGCACCGTGAACAGCGCGGGCAGCGCGACCCGCGTGTCGGAGAGCGCGGCGGAGGCCTCCGCCTCCGGGGCCGGTCCCGGACGCAGCAGCGC
>JAFADT010001000.1 GCA_023424585.1 Pseudomonadota bacterium | reverse complement strand
GCTGGCGCTCGCGGGCACGAGCCTGCTGATTGGCGTGAGCCACGTGTCGTGGGACGCGCTCCTGGCGCCGGCGGAGCACCAGCGCGCCGCGCAGGTGCTGGTCATCAGCCGCGTGCCGCGCACGCTGGCCCTGATGCTCGCGGGCATGTCCCTGGCCGTCGCGGGCCTCATCATGCAGATGCTCGCGCGCAACCGCTTCGTGGAGCCCTTCACGGCGGGCACCGCGGAGTCCGCGAGCCTGGGCCTGCTGGCCGTCACGATCTTCGCCCCCAGCCTGCCCGTCCTCGCCCGGACGGCGGTCGCCGCCGGCTTCGCCATGGCGGGCACGGCGCTGTTCCTGCTCATCCTCCGGCGCATCCCGCTGCGCTCGGCGCTCATCGTGCCCGTCGTGGGGCTGGTGCTGGGGGCCATCTTCGACGCGGTGACGACGTTCTTCGCCTACCGCTTCTCCCTGCTGCAATCCCTGATGGCCTGGACCACGGGCGACTTCTCCAGCGTGCTGCGCGGCCGGTACGAGCTGCTCTGGGGCGCCTTCGTGCTGACGGTCGTGGCCTACGTCGTCGCGGACCGCTTCACCGTCGCCGGCCTGGGCGAGGCGTTCACCACCAACCTGGGCCTGAGCCACCCGCGCATCATGGCGCTGGGGCTGGCCATCGTCGCCATGGTCACCGCGGTGGTGGTGGCCACGGTGGGGATGATTCCGTTCATCGGGCTGGTGGTGCCCAACGTGGTCAGCCTCATCGTGGGCGACAACGCGCGCCGCTCCATCCCGTGGGTGGCGGTGCTGGGCGCGGGCTTCGTGCTCCTGTGCGACATCGTCGGGCGGGTGGTGCGCCAGCCCTACGAGATTCCGGTGGGCACCGTGGCGGGCGTGGTGGGCAGCCTCGTCTTCCTCCACCTCCTGCTGCGGAGGAACGACCGTGTCGGCTAGCGCGCTGCGCCTGGAGGGCCATGAGCGGCGGCTCGCCCTCCTGGGAGGGCTGGCCGCCCTCTGCGTGGTGGTGTTCATGACCGTGGACGCGGGCGGCAGGTGGGACTTCGTGCTGCCGTTCCGCGCGCGCAAGGTCGCCACGGTGCTGCTGGTGGGCTACGCCATCGCCGTCTCCACGGTGCTGTTCCAGACCGTGGTGGAGAACCGCGTCCTGACGCCCGCCATCATGGGCTTCGACACGCTCTACGTGCTGCTCCAGACCAGCCTGCTCTTCTTCCTGGGCTCGCGCACGGTGGCGTCCCTGGACACGCGGCTGCTGTTCGCGGTGGAGGTCGCCGCCATGGTGCTCTTCTCCGCCGTGCTGCACCGCTGGCTGTTCGAGGGCGGCCGGCGGAGCATCCACCTGCTGCTGCTCACGGGGGTGGTGCTGGGCGTGCTGTTCCGCAGCCTGTCCGCCTTCCTCCAGCGCGTCATCGCGCCGGGCGAGTTCGCCTTCCTGGAGGATCGCTTCTTCGCCAGCTTCAACAACCCGGACCCGGACCTGCTCCTCGTCTCCACGCTGCTGACCGTGGGCGCGTCCGTCCTGGGCCTCCGCCTGCTGCGCGCCTGCGACGTGCTGAACCTGGGCCGCGACGTGGCCATCAACCTGGGCGTGGACCACCGGCGCACGGTGTCCGGGCTGCTGGCCGTGGTGGCGGTGCTGGTGTCGGTGTCCACGGCGCTGGTGGGGCCGGTGACCTTCTTCGGGCTGCTGGTGGCGAACCTGGCGCACGGGCTGGTGCGCTCGCACCGGCACGTCCACGTGCTGCCGGCCGCCGTGTTCCTGGCGGTGATTGGCCTGCTGGGCGGTCAGCTCGTGCTGGAGCGCATCTTCTCCTTCGGCGCCAACCTGCGCGTCATCATCGAGTTCCTGGGCGGCCTGATGTTCATCTCCCTGCTCATGCGAGGCGCGCTGCGATGATCGAAGCCCGGAACGTCTCCCGCCGCTACGGGGACACCCTGGTGGTGGACGACGTCACGCTCCAGCTCCCGGAGAGCGGGGTGACGTCCATCATCGGGCCCAACGGCGCCGGCAAGTCCACCCTGCTGTCCATGGTGAGCCGCCTCCTGCCGCTGTCCTCCGGCACGGTGCTGGTGGACGGCATGGACGTGGCGCGCACGCCCGGCGACGCGCTGGCGCGCAGGCTGGCCATCCTGCGGCAGGACAACGCCGTCACCTCGCGGCTCACCGTGCGCGACCTGGTGACGTTCGGCCGCTATCCGCACTCCAAGGGCCGACCGACGGTGGAGGACCGCGCCTTCGTGGAGGGAGCGCTCCACCACCTGGGACTGGAGGCCATCGCCCACCGCTTCCTGGACGAGCTCTCCGGCGGCCAGCGCCAGCGCGCCTTCGTGGCCATGGTGCTGTGCCAGGACACGCACTACGTGCTCCTGGACGAGCCCCTGAACAGCCTGGACATGAAGCACGCCGTGGCCATGATGAAGGAGCTGCGGCGCGCGGCGGACACGCTGGGCAAGTGCGTGGTGCTGGTGCTGCACGACCTCAACTACGCCTCCTGCTACTCCGACCACGTCATCGCCATGCGCGGCGGGAAGGTGGCCTTCCAGGGGACGCCGGAGGCGCTGATGCGCCCGGACGTGCTCCGCGACATCTATGACATGGACATCGACATCCATGTCCTCGACGGGAAGCGCATCGCGGTCCATTACCGGTAGGTCCTGGGCTGTGACATGTGTGTCGTGCCCAGGATGAGAGACCGGTGGCTTCGGACAGCCGCTCCCTCTGGGAAATCCTGGCATCGGGCTTGCTCAGGCCCGGCACACCATGTCCCTCACCCACGAAGCCGCTCCCCCTTCACGTCTGCGTCACTGGGCCTCCCGCCTGGTCCTCCTGCTCGCCTGTGTCGGCGTCGTCGCGACGTCAAAGGGCCAGTCCGAGTCCGTGACCTCCGGCCCCCATTCGGGCGCCCCCGTGACCCTCACGACCGAGGCCCCCAGCGCCACGCGTTCGCTCGTCGTGCGGGCCACGACCTCGAAGCCACCGGACATGTTCGCCTCGGCGGAGCTGAAGGCGCGGGTGAGCGCCACGTGGACGCCCGCGGACCCGAGCCTGACCGCGAGCCCCTCGCTTCGCGCCGTGCTGTTCGACCGGGAGCCGCAGTTCTACGGTGAGCCGGCCATCCTCCCGCTGGTCGCGGGCCAGCCGGTGACGATGGAGGTGCCCCTCATCCTCGCGAGAGACTGCAAGCTGGGGGCGAGCTGTGAGTGGACCGCGGACCTGCTCCTCGAGCTGCGAGACGGCGCCGACGGCAAGGTGGAAGTGACGTGGACGGCCTCGGCCGAGGCGTTCATGACCGACTCCGACCTGCCCAAGGACTTCACCGTGACCCTCTCCGAGCCGTGACCTCGATGGGAAGCCGCTCCGGCGGACGTGGAGGCCCTTGAAGGCCGCTTCACGTTCGCCGTGAGCCCGCTGCGCGCGGTGACAAGCCCCGTCACCGCGCGCGCTTCGGGCGGGCCCGGGGCTTCGTCAGCGGCCGGGGAGGCGGCTTCGCGAGCGCCTCCGCCTGCGCCCTGATGGTCTCCGCCAGGAAGTCCACCACCGCGCGCACGCGGGCGTTGTGGACCAGGTCCTCGTGGAAGACCAGCCACACCGTCCGCTCCAGCTCCGGCAGCGCGTCGCGGAGCGGCACCAGCTCCGGGTGCAGGTGGCCGAAGAACGCCGGCAGCAGCGCCACGCCCAGGCCCTCGCGCGCGGCCTGGAGCAGCCCCACGATGGACGTCAGCCGCACCCCGACCGTGGCCTTCGCCGCGTGCACGTCCAGCCACTTCGACTCCGGCCACCGCCGCGAGTCCTGCGCGTACCCCACCACCGCGTGCCCTTGCAGCCCGGCGTCGAAGCGCACCGGGCCCCGGCGGGCGAGGTAGGCCTTCGACGCGAAGGGCACGACACCAATGGCAGCCACCTTCCGGGCCCGCAGCGACGCCTCCTGGGGCCGGACCAGCCGGATGGCGACGTCCGCCTCGCGCCGCACGAGCGACAGCGACTCGTAGCCGGAGAGCAGCCGCAGCTCGATCTCCGGATGGCGCTCCTGGAACGCGACCAGGTACGGCATCACGTTGTGGATCAGGAACGAGTCCGTCGCGGTGACCGTCACCGGCCCGGAGGAGCGCAGGTCCTCGCCGCTGGCGAGCCGCTCCACCCGCAGCGCCTCCGCCTCCACCGCCTCCGCGGCCGGCCGGATGCGCAGCGCCACCGCCGTGGGCCGGAGGCCCGTGGGCGTCCGGTCGAAGAGCCGCGCCCCCAGCTCCTTCTCCAGCGCGGCCAGGCGCCGGCCCACCGTGGTCTGGTCCACCTTCAGGCGTCGCGCCGCCGCGGAGAGGTTCCCCTCCCTCGCGATGGCCAGGAAGTGCCGCAGGTCGCTCCACTCGGGCATGGCCTGCATTCTCGCAGAGGCGCTCTGCGGATTCGGGCATTTTCGCAGACCCGGTCCATCGCCATCCTCCCCGGCGTTTCCTTCCACCGAGGAGTCCCTCCCGTGAAGACCCTTCCCAGGCTCGTCGCCGCCGTCGCCGTCGTCTCCGCGTTCACCTTCGCCGCCGCCAGGGGCAAGGAGTCCGCCGCCTTCCAGCAGACCGCCTATGACAAGCTCACCTGGACGGAGATGATGCCGGGCGGCCCGTCCGTGCAC
>JAFADT010000975.1 GCA_023424585.1 Pseudomonadota bacterium | reverse complement strand
GGGCCTCCACGTCCCCGCGCCGCAGGTACGCCCGCCACAGCAGCACCGCGTCGTAGCCATTCACGCCCTTCAGGTGCGGCGGCCGGCCCACGCCCAGCTTGTCCTCGATCTCCTTCAGCCCGCCACCCATCCCCAGCCGCCGCGTGACGAAGCGCAGGTCGATGTGCGCTTCCGGCACCGGGAACTGCTTCGCGCCGAAGTACTCCTTCAGCACCGGCACGTCGAAGCACGAGCCGTTGAACGTCACCCACAGCCGCCGCTTCGCCATGGCGTCCGGCAGCGCGTCCATGTTCCGGCCCTGGATGAAGACGTGCAGCCCCTCGGCGTCGAACAGGCTCACCACCGTGGGCACCTGCGTCTGGCTGCCGTCCGTCTCGATGTCGAAGTAGACGGCGTCGTCCTGGAACTCCGGGTACAGGCGCCAGTGCTCGCGCGACGGCACCATGCGGGCCAGGTCCTTCAGGTCCTTCCGCGCCAGCGCCGCGCGGGCCTCCGCGATGCGCTCGCGGGCCGCCGTGTCCGCCTTGCGGCTGATGACGATGCCGCCGTCCGGGAAGTCATCCCAGGTCCGGATGCCCTTGGACCAGAGGTCCTTCTCGCGCCACGGCCCCACGCCGGGGATGAGCTGGAAGGTGTGGCGCAGCATCAATCGAGCGCACCCAGCCTTCCCGCCAGCAGGTCGTCCAGCAGCGGCACGTCCGCCTCGCAGAACGGCAGCGCCTGCATCTCCGTGGGCGTGTGGAACGCCAGCTGGTGCGCCCCCAGCGGCTTCGGCTCGCCGGACACCAGCGTGGCCGCGTACAGCACCAGCTCCACCGTCAGGTCCGGGTACGTGTGCCGGCCCTCCCACAGGCGGCGGCCCACGGACAGCTCCACGTCCAGCTCCTCGCGGCACTCGCGCGCGAGGGCGGCCTCGTCCGACTCGCCCGCCTCCACCTTGCCGCCGGGGAACTCCCAGAGGAGCGCGCGGCTCCCGCCGGGGAGGCGCTGCTGGACCAGGTACCGCGGCCCGCCGTCTTCCGGACCGGGCCGGGGAATCAGCGCGGCCACCACCCGCACCGTCCGGGGCACGGCGCGCGTCACCCGCGCGGCCCCTTCTTCACGTTGTTCATGTCCAGCGCGTACAGGTACGCGTTGTTGGACAGCACGTACACCCGCGAGCCCACCACGAACGGCGGCGCGGAGATGCCCGTGCCCGGGTTCCACGACAGGCGCGTCTTGCCCGTCGTCGGGTCCACGAACAGCAGCGCTCGCTCGTTGGGCACCAGCAGCATTCCCCGGGCCAACACCGGAGCCAGCGCCGTCCGCTCCTTGAGGCGGATCGACCAGATGAGCTTCCCCGTCTCTCCCAGGTAGGCGTCCACGCGGCCGTCGCCGGAGGCGAACACCACCTCGCCCCGGGCCAGGAGCGACGTCAGGCCGCTGACGCTGGAGTTCCAGATGACGGCGCCGGTGTCCGCCTCCAGGGCGTACAGGCCGTTCTTGTACGAGGCCACGTACAGCCGCCCGGCCGAGTCGATGGCCGGCGTGGTGTCCACGTCCAGGAACTCGGTCCCCGCGCCCGACAGGGACTTCTCCCAGATGACCGCGCCGTCGTCGACCTTGAGGGCCACGAGGAAGCCGTCGGAGAAGCCGATGTACGCGGTGCCCTGGTCCACCCTCGGCGCGGAGGCGCCCCGGACGGTGAAGCCCGACGGCGGGTCGCGCCGGTACTGCCACACCCACGTGCCGTCCGTGGCCTTCACCGCGAACACCGTGTCGGTGTCCGAGGCCACCAGCACCAGGCCGTCCGAGAGCACCGGCACCGTGGCCAGGGACTCGTTGGTGGCGTACTTCCACTTCACCGCGCCGGTGCGGCCGTCCAGCGCGTACAGCACGCCGTCACCGCCCGGCAGGTAGACGACCCCCTCGCTGGCCAGGCCGCCCGCGAGCGCCCGGGCCCCCGTGCGCATGGACCAGGCCACCTTCCCGTCCGGCCCCACCGCGCGGACGTAGCCGTCCCGCGTCTGCGCGATGACGTTCCGGCTCTCCGGCTCGTACACCGGGGAGGCCGGCTCGTGCGGCGAGTACTCCAGCAACGGGACGCCGTCGAGGAGCCCCGTCCACCAGTTCACCTGGAAGAACTCCACGGGCGGCTGACGGGGCGCCGCGGGCAGCTCCGGGTTGCCGTACAACGGCGCCGTCGCGCACCCGGCCAGGAGCCCCACCCCGGCCGCCATTCCCACCCACCGCTTCCACCGAGCGAGCCGCATGGTCATGAGCGAGCTACGGCTCCCCCGCGTCCGTGGCCGTCGCGGCCGGCGGCGCCGGGGTGGGCACCTTCACGCCCTCCGCGGCCAGCACCGCCATCCGCTCGGTGGCCTGGCGGGCCGCCGCGCTGTTCGGGTGATCCGTCGGAATCTTGGAGAGCACCTGCGCGGCCTCCTCCTTCTTGCCCTGGAGGATCAGCATGCGCGCCTTGTGGTACGCGCCCATGCCGACCAGGTACTCGCCGGTGTCCGCCTTCTCCATCGCCTCGAAGGAGTTGATGGCGTTGGCGTAGTCGCCCTTGGCCTCGTAGGCGTAGCCCTGGCCCTCCAGGGCGCTGGCGCGCAGGGAGTCGTTCTCCGGGGCGCCCTTGAGGAAGGCGTCCAGGGACGCCAGGGCGTCGTCGTTCTTGCCCAGCCGGAGCTCGGCCTTGGCCTGCGGCAGGGCGGCGGTCGTCGCCGCGCGCGAGCCCGCGTGCTCCTTGCGGAAGGCGGCCAGCTGCTTCACGACCTCCTCGTCCCGGGCCTGCGCCGTGTCGAAGGCGGGCTCCGTGGCGGACGGGTCCACCGGGTCCACGCCCTTCACCGGGCGGTCCAGGACGGTGAGCGCCTGGCCCAGGGCCATGGAGGCCGTCTCCTCGCCGCGCTTGGAGACCTCGCTGGCGATGGCCACGCCCACCGCCCCCAGCACGAGCACCCCCGCGCCGATGGCGAGGAACTTCTGGCGCTGCATCAGCCAGTCTCGCGCCTCCGCGCCCACCTTCTGGAAGGCGTCCGGCTGGCGAAGCTCCTGCTGGCGAATCTTCTCGGTCTTCTGCTGGGCCACGATGAAGGGACCTCTCTCCGGCTCGACGGTGCTCTTCTCTCTGGGAAAGCGGCGCACTGTAAAGAGCGCCCGCCGCGAGTGTCAACGCGCGAGCGCGGTCAGTCCCGCCCCGCGCGCTTCCCACCCTTCTTGCCACCCTTCCCCGCCAGGTGCGGGTTCTTGCGGGCCTCGCGCTTGGCCTTGCCTGGCCGCTCGCGGAAGAGCAGGCGGATGGGCACCCGCAGGTCGAAGGTCTTGCGGATCTGGTTGGTGATGTACCGCTTGTACATGTCCGGCACACCCTGCGGCGCATTGCACGTGAGGGCGAAGGTCGGCGGCGCCGCCGCCACCTGGGCGATGTAGTACAGGCGCAGCGGCTTGCCCTTCACGATGGGGGCCGGGTTGTTGTCCACCATGTAGTCCAGCAGCTTGTTGAGCTGGGGGGTGGGCGCCCGGAAGCGGAACTGCTTCGCCAGCTCCACCGCCACGTCCACCACCTTCTCCACCTTGGAGCCGTGCAGGGCGGACGTGAAGAGGACCGGCGCGTAGCCCACGAACTTGAGCGCGTGCTTGAGCTCCTCGCGGAAGGACTCCTGGCGGCGCTTGTCCTCCGCCACGAGGTCCCACTTGTTCACCACGATGACCAGCGCGCGACCGCGGTCCATGGACAGGCCCGCGAGCTTCGCGTCCTGGTCCACCGCGGGCTCCGTGGCGTCCATCAGGAGCACCGCCACGTCGCTGCGCTCCAGCACCTTCAGCGCCGCGATGACCGAGTACTGCTCCACCTGGTGCGCGATGGTCTTCTTGCGCCGGATGCCCGCGGTGTCCGTGAGGATGAGCGGCGTGCCCTTGTAGGTGACCTCGGAGTCGATGGGGTCGCGCGTGGTGCCGGCGACGTCGCTGGTGACGACGCGCTTCTCCTGGAGGATGGCGTTGACCAGGGTGCTCTTGCCCACGTTGGGCCGGCCGATGATGGCCACGCGGATCTTCCCGTCGTCCGGCGGCGCCTCGGCGTCCTCGTCCTCCTGCTTCGGCGGGAGCCTGGACACCACGGAGTCCATCAGGCTGCCCATGCCCAGGTTGTGCTCGGCGGACATGGCGTTCACGTCGCCCAGGCCCAGGCGGAAGAACTCGCCGGCCAGCGACTGCATCTGCCCGGACTCGTTGTCCAGCTTGTTGGCCGCGACGACGACGGGCTTGCCCGCCTTGCGCAGGTACTGGGCGACGGCCTCGTCCGCGGTGGTCATGCCCGCGCGCGCGTCCACCACGAAGATGATGACGTCGCACTCCTCCACCGCGAACTGGGCCTGCTCCCGCACCGACTGGAGCAGCGTGTCCTTCTCCCCCGGGACGAAGCCTCCCGTGTCGATGAGGGTGAAGGCGCGGCCCTCCCACTCCGCGTCGGCGTAGTGGCGGTCGCGGGTGACGCCCGGCTCGTCCTCCACGAGCGCGATGCGGCGGCCCACCAGGCGGTTGAACAGCGTGCTCTTGCCCACGTTGGGGCGACCGACGATGGCGACCAGCGGCTTCATGGAGTCTCTCTCGACAGCGACGACGACTTCGGCTTCAACGACGTCAGCGGCACGGACCTCGGCGGCGACATCACTCGTACCCCAGCTTCCTCAGGCCCGCGGCGCGCTCGCTCCAGCGGGCCTCCACGCGCACGCGCAGGTCCAGGTACACGTGCGCGCCCAGCAGGCGCTGCACGGACTTGCGCGCGTCCGTGCCGATGAGCTTCAGCATCTGCCCCTGCTTGCCAATCAGGATGGCCTTCTGGCTGTCGCGCTCCACGTAGATGGACGCCGCGATGCGGATGAGGCCGCCCAGCTGGCCCGGGGGCGTGCCCGGGCGCGGCTCGCGCTCGGACTCGTCGAACACGTCCACCAGCACCGCGGTGGAGTACGGGATCTCCTGGCGGCAGTGCCGGAGCACCTGCTCGCGGATGTACTCCGCCACCAGGACGCGCTCCTGCTGATCCGTGAGCATGTCCTCCGCGAAGAGGGCCTCGCCCTCCGGCAGGTGGCCGAGCACGACCTGGAACAGGTGCTCCACGCCGTCCTTCTCGCGCGCGGAGATGGGCACCACCTCCGCGAAGGGGAACTCCTGGCCGTAGAGGGCGATGAGCGGCAGCAGCTTCGCCTTGGGGATGGAGTCGATCTTGTTGATGACCAGGAAGGTGGGCTTGCCCACCTTCTGCAGCCGCTCGAGGATGGCGCGGTTGCCCGGCGTCACGTCCAGCGTCTCGCCCTGGGGCGGCTCGATGAGGAAGAGGACCAGGTCCACCTCCTCGGCCGCGGCGAGGGCGGCCTCCACCATGTAGCGGTTGAGCTCCCCCTTGGCCTGGTGGATGCCCGGGGTGTCGATGAACGCCACCTGCCCTTCCGGACGCGTCACCACGCCCAGGATGCGGTTGCGGGTGGTCTGCGGCTTGGGCGAGACGATGGCGATCTTCTCGCCCGTGAGGGCGTTGAGCAGCGTGCTCTTGCCCACGTTGGGCCGGCCGATGAGCGCGGCGAAGCCAGCGCGAGGGGTCTTCTTCTGGGACTGGGAGGCCATACTTCCGGAGATGATCAGTGGGCCTTCCGACTCGCGACGACGGGAAGGCCCCGGGGGAACTGCCAGGGTACGGCGGACGGCCTTTACGACGGCCGCGCCGTGGAGATGGTCAACGTCTGGATGCGCACGTCCCGGCGGGGACGGTCGTTTGAGTCCTTGGGAAGCTCGTTGGCGATGCGGTCCACCACGTCCTGCCCCTCCACCACCTCGCCGAAGATGGTGTAGCGGTTGTCCAGGTGCTTCTGCGGCGCCACGGTGATGAAGAACTGACTGCCGTTGGTGTTGGGGCCGGTGTTGCCCATGGCCAGCACGCCCTTCTTGTCGAAACGCCGGCCACTCTGGAACTCATCCTCGAAACGGAAGCCCGGGCCGTTGTTGCCCCGGCTGGTCGGGTCCCCGCCCTGGATCATGAAGTCCTTGATGCAGCGGAAGAAGAGCGTCCCGTCGTAGAGCGGGCGGCCGTGCTGGGGCTGGAAGGTGATGGGGTCCGTCCAGGGCTTCTCCCCGGTGGCCAGGCCCACGAAGTTCTCCACCGTCCGGGGCGCCTCCTTGGAGAACAGGCGCACGACGATGCGCCCCTCCGTGGTGTGGAAGGTGCCGAACAGCTCCGTGCCCTCGCGGGCCTGCGCCATGAAGCTCATCGCGGGGTGCTCTTGGGGGCGGCGGGCTTGGGGGCGGCCGGCGCATTGGGCGCCTTGTCACTCAGCGTGATGGTCTCCAGGACCACGGGCGTCTGCGGGCGGTCCTCCGCGCTGCGCGGCACGTTGCCGATCTTCTCCACCACGTCGTAGCCGGTGATGACCTCGCCGAAGATGGTGTGGCGGTTGTTGAGGTTCGAGGGCGTGGAGGTGGTGATGAAGAACTGGCTGCCGTTGGTGTTGCGGCCCGCGTTGGCCATGGCCAGCAGGCCCGGCTTGTCGAAGGTCCGGCCGCTCTGGAACTCGTCCGCGAAGCGGTAGCCCGGGTCGCCCATGCCGGTGCCGGTGGGGTCGCCGCCCTGAATCATGAAGCCCGGGATGACGCGGTGGAAGACGGTGCCGTCGTAGAGCGGCTTGCCCTTCACCTGCGCCCCCGTCTTCGGGTCCGTCCAGGCCCTCTCGCCGGTGGCCAGGCCCACGAAGTTCTCCACCGTCCGAGGCGCCTCCTTGGAGAAGAGCCTCACGGTGATGACGCCCTGGCTCGTCTTCAGCGTCGCGTAGACGTCCTTGCCGGCCTGGACCTTCTTCGTCCAGGGGCCCGCTGCGGGCTCGGCGGCGAGCGCCACGACGGCGGCCAGCGCCGCGGTGATACCGAGAAGACGGTGCATACGGGACAGCCTCCAGGGCTGGAAGGCGCGGACCCTACCCCCCACCCC
>JAFADT010000950.1 GCA_023424585.1 Pseudomonadota bacterium | reverse complement strand
ATACCGGGCGTAGGGGTAGTAGGCGCCCGTGGAGAGCAGCCTCCCCAGCCCCCCCGTGAGGCGGGGACGGCTTCGGAGCAGCAGGTCGCTGCCCATGGCGTCCACGCTGATGAACAGCGTGAGCCTCGGGGCCTTGGCTGCGGCGGGCAGGGCGAACAGGACGAGGAGGGCGGCGAGCAGACGCGACATGGTGCGGCAGCCTCTCCGGCCGGATGAACAGAAGCAACCAACATGCGCGCCCGCCGCTTGGACACGTCACCCCGCCCTGATATGGGCGCCTCAATGGTCGAGGCACGGCTGCGCGTCATCTACGGCGACACGGATCAGATGGGGGTCGTCTACTACGCGAACTACTTCCGCTACTTCGAGTTCGCTCGCAGTGAGTTCTTCCGGGCCCATGGCGGCAGCTACCGGGAGCTGGAGAGCACCGGGCTCCTGCTGCCCGTGGTGGAGGCCAGCGCCCAGTACAAGGCCTCCGCGCGCTATGACGACCTGCTCCTCATCCGCACCACCCTGAGCGAGTTGCGCCGCGCGTCACTCGTGTTCACCTACGAGCTGCTGCGCGACGGGGACTCGCCCGCGCTGCTGTGCACCGGCCGCACGATGCACGCCTGCGTGGGGCGTGACGGCAGACCCCAGCGGCTCCCCGAAGCCATCGCCCGCCTGAAGGCCGCGGACGACACCGACACCTGACCTGTTTCCCTTCCCGTATTCCCGAACGAGGAGCACCCGACAATGGATCGCAACCTGGCAATGGAGGTCGTGCGCGTCACCGAGATGGCGGCCATCGCCTCCGCCCGGCTCATGGGCCGCGGCAACAAGGACGAGTCCGACCAGGCCGCCGTGGACGCGATGCGCCGCGCCTTCGACGCGCTGCACATCGACGGCACGGTCGTCATCGGCGAGGGCGAGCGCGACGAGGCGCCCATGCTCTACATCGGTGAGAAGGTGGGCCGCCGCGAGGACGGCGCCCCCCCGGTGGACATCGCCCTGGACCCGCTGGAGGGCACCAACCTGTGCGCCTACGGCCGCCCGGGCTCCATCTCCGTCGTGGCCATGTCCAGCCAGGGCGGCCTGCTCAACGCGCCCGACACGTACATGGAGAAGCTCGCCGTGGGCCCGCGCGCCAGGGGCGCCATCGACCTGCGCAAGTCCCCCACGGAGAACCTGCGCTCCATCGCGGAGCAGATGAAGCTCTACGTGGAGGACCTCACGGTCATGATCCTCGACCGCGAGCGCCACGCCGACCTCATCAAGGAGGTCCGCGCCGCGGGCGCCCGCGTGCGCCTCATCGAGGACGGTGACGTGGCGGGCGCCATCGCCACCTGCTTCGAGGGCTCCGGCGTGGACGTGCTCATGGGCATCGGCGGCGCGCCGGAAGGCGTCATCGCCGCGGCCGCCATCCGCGCCACCGGCGGCGACCTGCAGGGCCGGCTCGTGCCCCGCAACCAGGGCGAGATCGAGCGCGCCAAGAATATTGGCATCACCGACATCCACAAGATCTACACCGCGGAGGAGCTCGCCCGGGGCGAGGTGATGTTCGCGGCCACCGGCGTCACCAGCGGAGACTTCCTCAAGGGCGTGCGCTTCTTCGGCGGCGGCTGCGAGACGCACTCCGTCGTCATGCGCAGCAAGACGGGCACCGTCCGCTTCATCCAGTCCATCCACAAGTTCGACAAGAAGCCGGGCTACGCGCCGTAAGCTGTCCCGCAGCCTTCGTTCCCCACGCCTCCCGGAGACACCGCCATGGCCGGCGCCACGCGCACCATCACCATCAACGCCCCCGTCGAAAAGGTCTTCGACGTCATCACCAACTACGATCGCTACCCGGACTTCCTCCCGGAGGTGAAGAAGATCTCCACCTCCCAGCGCCAGGGGAACACCGTCCAGGTGCACTACGAGGTCGATGTGGTGAAGCGCATCCGCTACACCATCCGCGTCACCGAGGAGCGCCCCAAGCGCATGTCCTGGTCCTTCGTCGAGGGCGAGGTGATGAAGGACAACAAGGGCAGCTGGACCCTCGAACCCGAGGGCGAGGGCAAGACGCGCGCGACCTACAACGTGGAGATGGCCCTGGGCGCCCTCATCCCCAAGGCCATCATCAACACCCTGACGGAGACCCAGCTCCCCAAGATGCTGGACGCCTTCAAGCGCCGCGCGGAAGCGCCCTGACGGCGCCCCTCACCCCTGACGTGCCGCGTTGAAACGCCGCCCGCCTGCCTGTCCTCCCCACCGGCCCACGCCGTGCAAGGGAGCAGGAGGGCGGGCGGGCCCTTTTCGGCCGGAGCCGTGCCGTGCGAGGGCAGGGGGGCCACCTGACATGAGTCGTGTTGCGGCGCGCGGTGGGCGCATTAGAATCAGGCGAATTTTGAACGTCCACGGGCCCCGCCCTGACATCCGTGGCACGGTGGCCCTGTCCCGGATGTCGGGCGGTGGACGAGCAGCCATGCAGAATCCGGGTGCCATCCCCAGAAAGAAACCGGGGTTCTTAATTTGCATCAAAGAGATGTGGAAGTGGTAAGGGGGCGGGACGGCGGGCGTACATTGGGGTACGTAGGCTGAGGGAGAAACCGAACCCATGCTCGACGCGTTCATCATTGAAGAAATCAAGCGCCGCGAGCGGCTCCGCCGCGAGGATTACGAGCGGCCGGTGGTGGAGCTCCCACTGCCAGCACCCGATGACCGTCCCCACCGGCGGACGGACACCGAGGACGAGAAGCCGTCGCGAGGCGTTGTCGTCATCGACCTTCGCGCCTGATGACCCATCCCACCCGTGGCCCCGAAGCCACGGCGTGTCTTCGAGCCCGCGGACGGGCCGTCCCTCGCCGGACGGCTCCCGCGGGCTTCGTCGTTGCGGGCTCCCCTACGCTGGCGCCAGGAGCAGGAGGTGCCGGGGGTGGTACACCTCCCACAGCACCGGCCCCTTCTGGAGGGGGTTGTAGGGCTGGAGGGCCAGGAGGACCTTCTGGCGCCACTCCTCTGGCAGGGCCCCCTCGCCGTGGAAGGCGCCCACCAGGGCCCCGGTGACGGCGGCGTGGACCTCCGTGTCGCCGCCCCGGTGGACGACGTCCAGGAGCGCGGCCTCGGCCGTGGGGACGTGGAGCAGCTCCCAGAAGGCCAGCCGGAACGCGGCGCGCACCGCGTTGTTGCCGGGCCGGTGCATGTGCAGCTCCGGCCCGTAGAGCTGCGGGTCGTCCTTGGCCGCCAGGGCCAGGTCCTCGCGCAGCAGCTCCGCGGCCCTGGCCACCTCCTGGACGTAGTCCTTCTCCTGCTTCCCCAGGGCTGCGCCCGCCAGGGAGATGCCCACCTCCGCGGCGGGGACGAGGTCCGCGGCCTTCAGGTTCGGGCCGCCCGTCACCGCCTTGGCGATGGCGGCGCACAGCCCCGCGCTGGCCAGCTGGCTGCGCGGGTCGAAGTGGGTGAGGGCGGTGTCCTCCAGCGCCGCCTTCGCCAGGGCGAAGGCGTCCTTCGCCAGGTGGATGCCGAGGGGGACGACGCGCGGCAGGGCGCCCGCGGGAGCGAGGCGCCGGAAGTTCTTCAACCAGACGCGCTTGCCGGAGTCCTTCACCAGGGGCGGGGGGCTGGCGTCACACTCCTGGAACAGCTCCTTCATGGGCTCGCTGACGGCGATGGCGTGCGACTGCCAGGCCCGGTAGCGCTTGAGGGCGTCCGTCGCGTCGTAGCGCTTCATGTCGCGCAGGCTCAGCGCCAGCGCCACCGCCAGCTGCGTGGGCTCCGTCACCTGGCCCTTGCGCAGCGCGTGCGGGCCGCCTCCGTGCATGCCCTGGTACGGCCCCTCGGCGAGCTGGGGGAAGGCCGGCGCGTAGAAGGGCCTCCCTGCGGTGGGAACGGCGAGCGCGTTGCCGATGGCGAGGCCCAGGAGGGCCCCTCGGGCGCGCTGGCCGGGCAACGGGTCGGGGCCCGGGGTGCGTCGCTTGGGAGGAGGAGGCATTCGGCGGCTGGACACTGTAGCAGGCGGCCCTTGCGAGCGTGCTTGCCCGTTCTGGCCGTGCCTCGTAGAAACGGCGGCCTATGACCGAGATCGCTCAAATCCTGGCGCGTGAAGTGCTCGATTCCCGTGGCAACCCGACCGTGGAGGCCGAAGTGCTGCTCGTGGGCGGCTCGCGTGGCCGCGCGACGGTGCCCTCCGGCGCCTCCACCGGCGAGCACGAGGCGCACGAGCTGCGCGACGGCGACAAGGGCCGCTACCTGGGCAAGGGCGTGCAGAAGGCCGTGGACCACGTGCGCGACACCATCGGGCCGGCGCTCATCGGCATGGACGCCGTGGAGCAGGTCGCCGTGGACCAGCGGATGATCGAGCTGGACGGCACGTCCACCAAGTCCAAGCTGGGCGCCAACGCCATCCTCGCCGTCTCCATGGCCACCGCGCGCGCCGCGGCGGACGCGCACGGCCTGCCGCTGTACCGCTACGTGGGCGGCCTGCAGGCGCGCACGCTGCCCGTGCCGCTGATGAACATCCTCAACGGCGGCGCGCACGCGGACACCCGCGTGGACGTGCAGGAGTTCATGGTGGTGCCCGCCGGCGCGAAGACGTTCGCGGAGGGCCTGCGCTGGGGCGCGGAGGTGTTCCACGCGCTCAAGAAGATCCTCAAGGGCCGCAAGCTGGCCACGGGCGTGGGCGACGAGGGCGGCTACGCCCCGGACCTGCCGGCCAACGAGGAGGCGCTCAAGCTCATCATGGAGGCCATCGACGCCGCGGGCTTCAAGGCGGGCGAGCAGCTGTTCCTCGCGCTGGACGTGGCCGCGAGCGAGTTCTTCGACAAGGGCTCCAAGAAGTACAAGCTCAAGGGCGAGGGCAAGGAGTACGACTCGCAGGGCCTGCTGGAGTACTACCGGGGCCTCACCCAGAAGTACCCCATCATCTCCATCGAGGACGGCATGGCGGAGGATGACTGGGAGGGTTGGAAGAAGCTGACCGACGCGCTGGGTGACAAGGTGCAGCTCGTGGGCGACGACCTCTTCGTCACCAACGTGGAGCGCCTGTCCAGGGGCATCGAGACGGGCACGGCGAACTCCATCCTGGTGAAGGTGAACCAGATTGGCTCGCTCACGGAGACGTTCGACGCGGTGCGCATGGCGCACAAGGCGGGCATGACGTCCATCATGAGCCACCGCTCCGGCGAGTCCGAGGACACCACCATCGCGGACCTGGCGGTGGCGCTGGACTGCGGGCAGATCAAGACGGGCTCGGCGTCGCGCTCGGACCGCGTGGCCAAGTACAACCAGCTCCTGCGCATCGAGGAGGAGCTGGGGGCCGGGGCGCGGTACGCGGGCCGGACCGCCTTCCGCTCGCTCGCGAAGAAGCAGTGACCGTGAGCACTTCGCGTCCCCGCATCCTCGTCTCCAACGACGACGGCTACTTCTCCGAAGGGCTGCAGACGCTGGTGGAGGCGGTCAGCCCCCTGGGCGAGGTGTGGGTGGTGGCGCCTGACCGCGAGCAGAGTGCCGCCTCCCATGCCATCAGCCTGCACCGGCCGCTGCGCATCAAGGAGGTGCGCGAGCGGTGGTTCGCCGTGGACGGCACCCCGACGGATTGCTCGTATCTGGCGGTGAACCACCTGCTGAAGGACAATCGTCCCCAGCTCATGGTCTCCGGCATCAATCACGGCGCGAACCTGGCGGACGACGTCACGTACTCCGGGACGGTGGCGGCGGCCATGGAGGCGGCGTTCCTGGGCATCCCGGCCATCGCGTTCAGCCTGGTGACGCGGGGGCCGTTCGACTTCGGGCCGGCGGGCCGCTTCGCGCGGGCGCTGGTCACCGAAGCGCTGTCGCGGCCCCTGCCGCCGAAGATGCTCCTCAACGTGAACATCCCGGGGGGCGTGGAGCCGGACGGCTACGTCATCACCCGGCTGGGGCGGCACTCCTACGGCTACAACGTCGTGGAGAAGGAGGACCCCCGCGGCCGCAAGTACTACTGGATTGGCGGCACGGAGTACGCGCACGAGAACATCCCGGGCAGCGACTGCAACGCCGTCTTCGACGAGAGGCGCGTGTCGGTGACGCCGCTGCACTTCGAGATGACCGACCACGGTCGCATCGCGGAGCTCTCGGGGTGGAACGTGCAGGGCTTCAAGCAGCATGGTCCGGGCGGCGGTGCCTGAGGTTGGGGCGGGGCGGCTCCAGCCGAGCGGGCAGGGCGCTCTGGGGGTTGCTCGCGGCCGCGCTGTGCGGCGGCTGCGCGAGCACCCAGGCCGCCTCCTCCTCGAACCTGGAGACCTCCGCCCTGTCCGAGAGTGAGGGGAGCGGCAAGCCGCTGTCCTTCGCGCTGCGGCCCACGCACGAGGAGCCGGAGCTGGTGGCGGTGCGCCACCGCGTGGCCCCGGGCGAGACGATGTACCGCATCGCCAAGACGTACGGCATCACGGTGGAGGAGCTGGCCCAGGTCAACGGCATCAAGGACCCGCGCGAGCTGGCGGTGGGCCAGGAGCTGCTGATCCCGGGCAGTGAGCCGCCGAAGTACGGCGACCCGGGGCCGCTGTCCGACGAGGAGCCGGAGCTGGTGCTCTCGAAGCCGGGGCAGCCGCCGGTGTCCACGCCGCGCCGCTCGGTGCCCGCGGTGTCGCGCCGGGAGGAGCCGCCGCGAGCGCGCGTGGTGTCGGGGCGTCCGGGCGCGCCGTCGCGCCCGAAGCTCGCGACGCAGGGGATGCTCGACTGGCCGCTGCGAGGGGTGC